>NZ_JBEOVN010000173.1:0-15904 GCF_040295565.1 Streptomyces sp. NPDC002785
GCGACGGACAACAGTCCGTCGCACCACCGGCGTATCCGCTTACGGTCGTCCCGCTGTGAGTCGCCGTTCCAACGGCGGCCGCCTACAAGGGAGATCGGGGGTGTGCTCGTGCGGATCGGACTCCTCACCGATGGTGGTTATCCGTATGCGATCGGTGAGTCCAGACTCTGGTGCGACCGTCTGGTGCGCGGACTCGCGCAGCACGAGTTCGATCTCTTCGCGCTCAGTCGTTCCGCCGACCAGGAAGCGCAGGGCTGGGTCCAGCTCCCGGCGCAGGTCAGCCGGGTGCGGACGGCGCCGCTGTGGACGGCCGACGAGGGCGTCCTGGGCGCACACGTCACCAAGGGGCTGCTCGCCAGGATGGTGACGGGCGGGGGCGGACGCTCGTACGGACGGCGCGAACGGCAGCGCTTCACGGCATGCTTCACGGCTCTCGCGACCTCCGTCTGCACGGCGACGGGTGCGACGGGCGCCGCGGGCACGAGCGGGGGAGGCGCGGGTTTCGGCGAACGGAGCGAAGGCGGGGGTACGGCAGCCGGCGTCGCAGACGCGCAGTTCACGGACGGCCTGTACGGACTGGCCGAACTGGCCCGCGAACACGGGGGGCTTCCAGCGGCGATCCGCTCCGAAACCGCCGTACGCGTGCTCGAAGCCGCCTGTCGCGCCCCGGGCACCGGCCGCACCGTCCAGACCGCCACAGTCCCCGACTTCCTCGCCCTCGCCCGGGAGCTCGACCGGGTGCTGCGTCCACTCTCCCTCGACTGGTACGACGAGGAGAGCCTCGGCGCGGTCGACCTCTGCCACGCCACGTCCGGTGGTGCCGCGGCACTGCCGGGACTGCTGGCCAAACGCTTCTTCGGAGTTCCGCTGCTGGTCACCGAGCACAGCGTGCAGCTGAGGGCGCACTACCTCGCCGCGGCCGGCACCTCCCTGAGTGCGCCGGTACGCGCCGTGCTCGCCAACCTCCACGGACGGCTCGCCACCGAGGTGTACCGGCAGGCCGCGCTCGTCACCCCCGGCAACACCCACGCCCGCCGCTGGCAGGAACGGTGCGGCGCCGAACGCGAGAAGCTGCGCACGGTCCACCCCGGCATGGAGGCCGGCCGGTTCACGGCCCTGGGGGAGAGCGGCGACAGCGGTCCCGACGACACGCTGGTCCGGGTCGGCCGGATCGAGCCGGACAAGGACCTGATCGCGCTGCTGCACGCCTTCGTGGAGGTACGGAAGGCGGAACCGGACGCCCGGCTGCGGATCATCGGCGCTCCGGCGCGGGGCCCGGAAGGCGCCACCTATCTCGCGCACTGCCGGGCGCTCGCCGCCCAGCTGTTCCCCGACGAGGCCACGGGCGCACACGCCGTCGGCGACAACCCGGTCTCCTTCGAGGACATCGGCGGAGCCGAGGTGCCGGATCTGTCGGAGGCCTACGCGGCGGGCGGGGTCGCCGTCCTCTCCAGCGTTGTCGAAGGCTTCCCCGTCAGTCTCGTCGAGGCGATGTTCTGCGGACGGGCCACCGTGTCGACGGACGTCGGCGCGGTGGTCGAAGTCATCGGCGGCACCGGGCTCGTGGTGCCCCCGCGCAATCCCAAGGCGCTCGCCGACGCCTGCCTCGCGCTGCTGCGCGACCCCGAACGTCGCGCACGGCTCGGAGCGGCGGCGCGCGCCCGCGCACTCGAACTCTTCACCGTTGAACAGAACCTCGCGGCATTTCGCGGCATCTACCTGGAGCTGATCTCGCACGCTCCGGTGCGCAGGAAGGCCGACGCGGTGAACGCCGACGGCGAACCGCGCCCGTTCGCCACTCCGCCCGAGGCGCACGTCCAGGGCCCGTGGCCGGCCTCGGGCTCTGCCCCGGCAGGCGCGGCCGACCACACACTCAGCCGGGCCGCCGAGCCCCGAACCATCTGCGCGGTAGCGCGGGGAGCGGGTGGCGGCGATGTGTGAACGGCAACAGGGGACGGCCGGGCCGGGCCACAGCGGCGGGCCGGGACGGTCCGACGCAGTGGGCGACGATCACGGAGGAATCACCATGGGCGGCCCGACCGGGGTGTCCGACGCACCCGCCACACCGACCACCGGCGGAAGCTGGGACCTCCGCTCGCGGGCGCTGGTCTCCGAGACCCTCGGCGCCGAGATCTCGGAGCCGGAACGGGGCCCGTCCGGCCCCGACCCGGCAGTGGTGGCGGCAACTGCGGTCGAGCCCGTGGGCGTGCCGGACGACGGTGCTCGGAGCGAGGCTTCTCGTGTCGTCGAGGCGGGTGACGTATCGGCCGACACCGCTCCTGTTGCGGCTCCGGATGCCGAGCCTGCCCCCGCACCGAAAGCCATCGGGAAAGCCGCCACCGAGAAAGCGGCTACGGAGAAAGCCGCCGCAGAGCAGGCCTCCACGGAGCAGGCTTCCACAGAGCAGGCTTCCACAGAGCAGGTTTCCAGGGAGGGGGCCGCGGCTCCCCGCGCCCCCGAGATCGCGTGCGCCGCTCCGGCGCGCAAGCTCAACGCCTCGCGCCGAGGTCCCGTCGACCCCGTGAAATCGCTGATGCACCGCCACCGCGAGCTGTGCGAGCGGGCCGTCGATCCGCTGGAGATCGCCGCAGGGCTCGAAGCCCATGGCGTCACCGACCGCGCCGCAGCCCACTACCGGCACCGCGATGTCTTCTCGCTCGCCGAGGAACTCTACGCCCGGGTTCCCGCCGTGGCGGGGGAGCCCGCAACACGACTTCGCGCGCCCGAGCGCGACACCGGGACGCGCGCCGCATGGTCGCTCCGCGCACTGGTGCCGGGCGCCGCCTGTATCGCGACGGCCGGCGCACTGAGGCTCACCGAGGGGGTGCTCGGAGGCCAGGGACGGCTTGTGATCGCCCTCGCCGGAGCGCTCGTCGCCGTCGTCGGGCTCACCCTCAGCCTGCGCAGCGGCCCCCTGCACGCCGAAGGCCGGTCCTCGGGCGCTGCCCATGTGTACGGCTGCTGGCTCCTCGGCTATGTCCTGTACGGCGAGGCGCTGCTCGACCAGGTACTCAGCGGCGGCCCCGAAGGCCCCTGGACGCTCACCCCCGCACCGCTGCTGGGGCTGGCCCTCTCCGTCGCCCCTGCCGCCTGGTGCGCGCATCTCTTCTCCGTACACGCACACCGCAAACTCATCGGCAGCCGCGCACTGGAGGAGTTCGCCGCAGGTGTACGCCCCCTGCTGTTCGGAGCCGTCGCACTCCATCTGTGCGTCCTCGCCGGGCTGCTCCACATCGCGCATCTGGGATATCGGGGCGGCGGCGCCTTCGTCGGGGCGGCCGCGCTCGGTGTGCTGCTCCTACTGGCCCGGCTGCTGACCGTGCATGGTTTCCCCGAACCCGCCGCCGTCGGACTCGCCACTGCCTGCGCCCTCGAAGCGCTGGCACCCGCCCTGGTCATGGCCGGGCGGCTGCCCGATCTGCACTTCCTCGCCCGTCCCGTCGACGCCCTTGTCATGGCGGCCGGCACCGGAGCCGTACCCGCCGTCGCCTGCGGCGCAGCCGCGCTCGGGCTACTGATCAACGCCACCGTCACCCTCTCCCGGGCATCCGCCCACATCACACCGGGCGACGAAACCCGCACCACCGCGTAACCCGTGACCAAAGCCGCACCACCGCTCCACCCCGCATCCCGAACCACCCACCCGCACACCGCCCGCGGAGCCGACGCCGCGGGCCCTTCCCCCCGTACCGCACCACACTTCCTCAAGGAGACACCGGACATGACCCCCCAATCCCCCGCACCGGCAGCCCGCCGTCGGCACCAAGGGGGCGCGCGATGAGGGTGCTGCTGCTCGGAGCCAACGGATTCCTCGGCCGGTTCGTGGCGGACCGCCTGCTCGCCGACCCCGCCGTGCACCTCACGGCGCTCGGCCGCGGAGATGACGCCGACGTACGGTTCGACCTCGCCGGCGGCAGCCCCGGCGCGCTGACCCGCTTCCTGGACGCCGTCCACCCCGGAGTCGTGGTCAACTGCGCGGGCGCCACCCGCGGCGGGGCCCGCGATCTGACCCGCCACAACACCGTTGCCGTCGCCACCGTCTGCGAGGCAATGCGGCGCAGCGGCTGTACGGCCCGGCTCGTCCAGGTCGGCTGTTCGTCGGAGTACGGGCCCTCGCAGCCCGGCTCATCTACCGCGGAGGACGCCATTCCGCGCCCCGGCGGCCCTTACGGCGTCAGCAAGCTCGCAGCCACCGAACTCGTCCTCGGCTCCGGCCTTGACGCGATCGTGCTGCGGGTCTTCTCCCCGGTCGGCCCCGGTACCCCGGCCGGTTCCCCGCTCGGCAGGCTCGCGGAGGCGATGCGCCGGGCCATGCAGTCCGGTGACGGCGAGCTGAAGCTCAGTGGCCTCGGCGTGCAGCGCGACTTCGTGGACGTACGCGATGTAGCGCGCGCCGTGCACGCCGCCTCGCTCTCCGCCGCGCAGGGCGTCGTCAACATCGGCACCGGCCGCGCCGTACGGCTCCGGGACGCGGCCAGTGCCCTCGCCAGGGTCGCCGGATACGCGGGCGCACTCCACGAACTCGACGCGCCCCCGCCCCGGCTGCCCATCGGCGCCCCGCGCACCTCCACCGAGTCGGTCATCGAACACCTCTCGGCGACCCCGTCCCCCTACCCGGACGGCTGCGGAGCCTGGCAGCAGGCCGACGTCCGCACCGCCAGGGACCGGCTCGGCTGGCGCCCCCGGATCAATCTGGAGGAGTCCCTCGCCGACATCTGGATGGAGGCGGCGTGCCGTATCTGATCCCCACCACTACCGCCCGCCGGACCAGCGGCGCCGAACAGCTCGGTTTCGGCGTCCCCGGTTACGCGCATCCGCTGCTCGCCCCCACCGAGTGGGCCGAGCTCACCCGCCCGGGCACCCCGCTGCACTGGGCGGTCCTCAACATCGACAACGGCCCCGGCGCCCGCCCCGACCCGCACTGCCTGGAGGCCGCGGGCCGGATCCGCAACGCACGGGAGCGGGCCCTGCACGGCGAGGTCCCGCAGGACTCCGCCCGGGCGACGGGCGGCCGACTGCTCGGCCATCTCGATCTGGCCTTCGGCAGCCGCCCCTTCGGTGAGCTGATCGCCGACGCACAGTCCTTCCTCGACTGGTACCGCGTCGACGGCTTCTATCTCGGCCGGTCCCCGGCAAAGCGTGCCGACCTCACGGCTGTCCGCCGTCTCACCAGCACACTCGCCACGCTCCTCGACGACAGCGGCAGCGATCACGGGGAGAGCGGGGAGGAGCGCGGGCTGCTGGTGCTGGGGCTGGGCACCCATCCGCATCCGGGCTATGCCGAGGCCGCCGACCAACTGGTCACCTTCTGCGGACCGTGGGCCGACTACCGCTGGTCGCAGGTGGCGGAGTGGACCGCCGCATACCCGCCCCACCGATTCGCGCACTTCGTCCACGGCGTTCCGCGAACCCACCTCGAAGAGGCCATGCGCATCGCCCGCTGGCAGGGCGCGGGCACGATCTTCTTCACGGACCGGGACGACCGAAACGGACAAACGGACCCATTCGCGGTGCTGCCCAGCTACTGGGACGAATTCGTCTCGCGGATCGGACGTGGTATCTCGGAATGAGGAGGGGCGTGGCAGTGTTACGGCAAGCACAACCGTACGCAAATGAAGTACGTAGAAACCGACCACCTGCATTGTTGAGGTTCCTGTGTCGCTGCCACCCCTGGTCGAGCCAGCTGCTGAGCTCACCGTCGACGAGGTCCGCAGGTACTCCCGCCACTTGATCATCCCAGATGTCGGGATGGACGGACAGAAGCGGCTGAAGAACGCAAAGGTGCTCTGTGTGGGCGCCGGCGGTCTCGGTTCGCCGGCCCTGATGTACTTGGCCGCCGCCGGTGTCGGCACGCTCGGCATCGTGGAGTTCGACGAGGTCGACGAGTCGAACCTGCAGCGCCAGATCATCCACAGTCAGGCCGACATCGGCCGCTCCAAGGCCGAGTCCGCCAAGGACTCGGTCCTGGGCATCAATCCGTACGTGAATGTGGTCCTTCACGAGGAGCGGCTCGAGGCCGACAACGTGATGGACATCTTCGCCCAGTACGACCTGATCGTGGACGGCACGGACAACTTCGCCACCCGCTATCTGGTCAACGACGCAGCCGTACTGCTGAACAAGCCGTACATCTGGGGCTCGATCTACCGGTTCGACGGCCAGGCTTCCGTCTTCTGGTCCGAGCACGGCCCCTGCTACCGCTGCCTCTACCCGGAGCCGCCCCCGCCGGGCATGGTCCCCTCCTGCGCCGAGGGCGGCGTGCTCGGGGTGCTCTGCGCCTCGGTCGGCTCCATCCAGGTCACCGAGGCCATCAAGCTGCTCGCCGGTATCGGCGACCCGCTGGTCGGCCGGCTGATGATCTACGACGCTCTGGAGATGCAGTACCGCCAGGTCAAGGTCCGCAAGGATCCCGACTGCGCGGTCTGCGGCGAGAACCCGACCGTCACCGAGCTCATCGACTACGAGGCCTTCTGCGGCGTCGTGTCCGAGGAGGCCCAGGAGGCGGCGCTCGGCTCCACGATCACTCCCAAGCAGCTCAAGGAGTGGATCGACGGGGACGAGAAGATCGAGATCATCGACGTCCGTGAGCCGAACGAGTTCGAGATCGTCTCGATCCCCGGCGCCCGGCTGATCCCGAAGAACGAGTTCCTGATGGGCAACGCCCTCCAGGACCTCCCGCAGGACAAGCGCATCGTCCTGCACTGCAAGACCGGTGTCCGCAGTGCCGAGGTCCTCGCGGTCCTCAAGTCGGCGGGCTTCGCCGACGCGGTGCACGTGGGCGGCGGCGTGATCGGCTGGGTCAACCAGATCGAGCCCGAGAAGCCGGTGTATTAAGACCGGCCGGCACATGGGGAGCGGCGTCCCGGGCCTGGGCACGCGCATCTGTGGCGTCTCCCACCCCCCATGTGCCGGTCGGTCCGATCAGGCCGTCCGTGGATGGTGAATTACTTGCAGACTGTCCCGGCCGCCGGAATCCTGCCGTTCAGCAGATAGTCGCCCACGGTCTTCTGCACACAGGCATTGCCGCTGTTGTACGCGCCGTGCCCCTGGCCCTCGTATGTCATCTGCACACCGACGCCCTTGCCCAGCGCGTCGGCCATCGCCTTCGATCCCTCGTACGGGGTCGCCGGGTCGCCTGTGTTGCCGATGACGAGGATGGGGGCTGCGCCCGGCGCGCTGACGTCCGGCGTCTCCCAGGCGCCCGCCACCGGCCAGCCGGTGCAGGCCATCAGGCCCCAGCCCAGATAGTCACCGAAGACCGGCGAGGCGGACTGGAAATCCGGGAGCTTCGCCTTGGTCTGGTCCGCGGTGAACCGCTGCTTGGTGTCGGCACAGTTGACGGCGGTGTTGGCGGCCATCGAGTTGTCGTAGCGACCGTCGTTGGCACGGCCGTTCAGCGAGTCCGCGAGGGCGAGGAGCAGCGCGCCGTTCCCGCCGTCGGCCTCGTCCACTCCCTGCTCCAGCAGCGGCCAGGTCTGCTTGGAATAGAGGGCGGTTGCGATGCCGGTGATGGCCAGGGTCTGCGTCAGCTGCCGGGAGCCGAGCCCCGGGATCGGCTTCTTCTCCAGCCCGGTGAGAAGGTCGGAGATGCCCTGCTCGACCTCCTTCGCAGTGGTACCGGGGAGCCTGCAGGCTTCGCCGCGGTCCGCGCAGTCCTTGGTGAAGTTGTCCAACGCGAGCTGGAACCCCTTGGCCTGGCCGAGCGAGGACTGCTCGTAGTCCTGGGTCGGGTTGACCACCGCGTCCAGCACCGACCTGCCGATGTTCTTCGGGAACAAGTTGGCGTAGACGCCACCCAGTGCGGTGCCGTAAGAGATGCCGAAGTAGTACAGCTTCTTGTCCCCGAGCACCTGACGCATCAGATCCATGTCGCGGGCGGCATTGGTGGTGCCGACGTAGGGGAGCTGCTGCCCGGAGTTCTTCTTGCAGGCCAACGCGAACGTCTTGGTGTCCTTGACGAAGGCATTCACCTCGGCGCTGGTGTCCGGAGTGCCGTCGGTCTCGTAGCGGGCGTCGAGCTGCCGGTCGGTCTCGCACTCCACGCCCGCGCTGCGACCGACCCCGCGCGGGTCGAAGCTGACCAGGTCGTAGCGGGTGCGGAGCTTGTCGTAGTCGGTGCCGAAGGCGGGCAGGGTAGCGACTCCGGAGGCGCCGGGGCCGCCGAAATTGAAGATGAGGGAGCCGATCCGCTTGTCCGGGTTCCTGGCGCCGGCCCGGATGAGTGCCAGCTCGATCGTCTTGCCGCCCGGATTTGCGTAGTCGAGCGGGGCCTTCATGAAGGAACACTCCCAGGGGGTGCCGCCCGGCAGGGGCGACGGGGCGTTTCCGCTGCCCTGTGCCGAGGACGGGGCCGGGCAGGGCTTCCACGTCAGCTTCTGGGAGGCGAGGTCGCCGGAGGTGCTGGCTGCGGCGGCATCCGCCGCAAGGGGAGAGCTCTGCGGCCCGTCCGGGCCGTCCTTGTTGCCGCTCTCCGAGCAGGCGGTGATGGGAAGGAGCACGGTGACGGCGGCGGCGAGAGCAGCGGCACGCAGGGCGGGGGAGGTCCTCATGGCCCCATCGTGCGGCGGGAGCCGGACCGGTGCACGAGGCACCGGTCCAAGCGGGTGGCAGGAGGTCTCCCCGGTCGCCCGACCGGCCTTGCGGACAGGACCGTCCTACGGTTGAGGAACCGTCAGGGCTCGCCCTTGCGGCTCAGAGCTCGCCCCTGCGGGTCAGATGGTTGAAGCAGAGCCAGCCGGGAAGCACCGGCAACCACAGCGTCAGCAGGCGGTACAGCAGAACGGCTGGTGCCGCGACCTCCTTCGGCAGGCCGACCGCGATCAGCCCCAGCGTCAGCGCGCCCTCGACCGCCCCCATACCGCCCGGTGTGGGCGCCGCCGACCCCAGCGCGTTACCGGCCAGGAAGACCACCGCGATGCTGGCGTAGCTGAGATGTGGCACATCCGGACCGCTGAACGCCCGGACCGAAGCGTCCAGACACAGCACGAACAGGCTGGTCAGCAGCAGCATTCCGCCGATGCCCGTCACCAGCTTCTGAGGCCGCTGCACCACGTCGAGCATGCGCGGTACGACTCCGGCGAACAGCGACCGCACCCGCGTCACCACGAACTTCCGCAGGAACGGGACCGCCGTCACCACCAGCACCAGCACCGCGACCGTCAGCAGCCCGGCGATCACGGTTCTGGAAGGGGTGAGCGAGGACGGAGTCCTCTCCGTGCCGGTCAGATAGCCGAACGCCGCCAGCAGCAGAATGTGACAGCCGAGGCCGAACAACTGCGAGGCGCCGACACTCGCCACGGCGAGCCCCGGACGTACCCCGGCACGCTGCAGGAAGCGGGTGTTCAGCGCCACACCGCCGACCGCGGCCGGGGCGACGAGCTTCACGAAGGACCCGGCGACCTGCGCCAGCACGGTCCTGCCGAACGGCACTCGCTCCGGCACGAAGCCCAGCAGGCTCATAGCCGCTGCGACATAGCTGAGGGCCGAGAAGCCGACCGCGGCCGCCACCCAGCCCCACTCCGCCTGCTCGACGACCGCACCGAAGTCGGCCTGGGTGACCTGCGAAATGAGGAAGTACGCGGCGATGGCGCCGGCGATGCAGCTGACCAGGGTGCGCGCCTTGATGCGCTCCAGCCGTACCGGTTCGACCGGCGCCTGCGGCCGTATCAGCAGCACCTGCTGCCGCATCTGGGAGAGCAGATCCTCCTCGCGCGCCTCTTCCAGCGCGTCGTCCAGGGCCCGCTTCTCGGCCTGCTTCTGGTTGCGCAGCGACTTGCGGGCGACTCTGCGGTCGGGGCCCGGACCGGCGGCGGAGGTCTCCTGCGCCGCCCCGTGTTCGAGCAACCTGGCCCGCTTGGCCGCGTCCGACGCGTCGAGCACCGCCTCGCGCTCCCGCTGCGAGCGTTCCCGGGCGAGCCGGCGCAGGGTCGCCCGGGTGGAGCGGCTCAGCGCGAGCGGCTGCAGCAGCGGCAGACAGTCCGCGACAGCATCGGGGCCGAGCACCTCCAGCGCACCGGCGACGGCCCGCTCGGCGCCCACCCGCAGACCGGTGGTGGTCAGCAGCTGTGCGACATCCATCCGCAGGACCAGATCACCGGTTGCGATCTCGCCGCCGCGCAGATCGGTGACGAACACCTTGCCGGCACGATCCACAAGGATGGCGTCGCCGGTGAGCCTGCGGTGCGCGATGCGCCGCGACTGGAGCGCCTTCACCTGACGCCAGGCGCCGCGCACCAGTTCGTCGGTGATCTCGGAGTCCTCCAGCGCGTCCAGGGAACGGCCGCCGATGTGCTCGTACACCAGCATGACGGCGTCGGGCCCGAGCTCGGAGGTGGCGATCAGCTTGGGGGCGTTGGCCCCGGCGGCGATCGCCGCGTACGCGAGCAGGGCCTCCTGCTCCAGTGCCTGGCGCAGCGACTGGATGGAGCGGTGCTGGGTGATGCCGCGCAGGGTGAGCCTGCGCCACACCCGGTAGAAGAAGCCCTGGGCCTGTTGCTCACGGTCGACGACCGTCACATCGAGCGGTGGCCCGTCCTCCAGGGTGACGAGATAGCGGCGCCCGCGGTCGCTCTGGTCGCCGGACTCGGGAGCGTCCTCGGCGCGCATCGCGGTGACCGGGTGGAAGCCGACACGGCGCAGGCCGGCCATCAGATGCTGACCGGTCGGCCGTACGTTCGGCGAGCCGACCGCGTACAGCGTGCCGTACGCCACGCTCCAGCCGATCAGCACGGTGAGGATGATCGAGAACGGGGTCGTGTAGCCGCCGACCAGCATGGCGAACGCGTCGAGCAGCAGCACCACCCACAGCACGACCCGCCAGCGTGGCCGTCTTGCCATCCCGACTGCCGTCATATAGGCGATCACGGGGGCGAGATAGCCGTGCACGGGATCGCTGAGCGCGTCACCGGGCTGCGGCTGGGTCAGGGCGTCCTGAATGGTGCCCGGCGCGGACTTGGCCACCCAGAGATCGGCGGCGAGCGTGACGCCGTGTGCCAGTACGGCGGCGAGCACGCCGTCCGCGATCCGTAGTCCGTCGCGTTTGATCAGCCGCTCGATGGCGAAGGCGACCGGAACGAGCAGCACGGCGATGCTGGAGATCAGACCGGCGCTCTTGATCAGGATGTCGGGTGCCTGGCCTGTGCCCTTGTTGATGTCCTGTTCGAGACCGGTGGTCGTGCCGTGGGCGAACGCGGCGATCGACAACAGGACGACGATCGCCAGGACGCCGATGAGGAGCCGCATGAGGTCGGAGGGGCGGTGCACCCGGGCGGGAAGCAGCGGTTCGTCCCCCGAGACGCGCTCGGTCTGTTCCGCAGCGGCCGTCGAGAGCGTCGAGCCGACCAGGTGCTCGGGGACCTCTCCCTGCTCCGCACCAGGCGTTTCCTGCTCCGCACCGGCGCGCTTTTCCTGCTCCGCACCAGACTTTTCGGCGGGTCCGTGCGGCGCGTCCGGGCGCGGGGTGTCAGGGGCGTCCGCCGCCTTCGGTGGCTGCACGCCCTGCTCCTTCGTCGCCTCTGATTGGTCTTCGTGGTCTCGTATCACCGGTCACCGCCCGCACGATGGTGGCACGGCCCGGCGGCAAAAGAGGGCGTCAGGGTGCACTGCGCGGACACGCGAAGCGCAACATACGCTCCTTTGCTCTCGCACGCACGCCCCGTGAAAGGGCGCACACGGATCGGGCCGGGCTGTCGGTGGCGTACGGCAGGATGGGCCGGATGAGCCAATACCGGACGAGCGGCGACCGGACGATCGACGAGTTGCCGGAGTACGCGGAACGGGTGCTCGACGTCGCCGAGCTGATTCCGCCCGGCCGTGTCATGACGTACGGAGATGTCGCCGAGTGGCTGGGCGACGGCGGCCCGCGCCAGGTCGGCCGGGTCATGGCGCTGTACGGGGCCGCGGTGCCGTGGTGGCGCGTGGTGCGCGCAGACGGGGCACTGCTGCCCGGCCACGAACTGCGGGCGCTGGACCACTACCGCGAGGAGAGCACCCCGCTGCGCGAGGCGTCGCGCAGCGCGGAGGGCCATCTGCCGCGCCTCGACATGAAGCGGGCGCGGTGGGACGGCGCCACCGGCGGAGCGGGCGCGGACAGGGACAAGGACGGAAGTGCTCACATCTGACAGCTTGGGCCATTCGGGGGCGCAACGGGCGGCGCCGGGCCCGGCGCGTGATGTGGAACACGAAGCGATACGCGATGGCGCCCATGGCGCGGAACGTGACGAGGCACGCAGCCCACTCGCCTCGGACCGCGTCCCCGCTGGCGTAGCGTCGACAGTTCGCGGCACGCACCGCACCCTCATCACCAGTACACCCACCAGGACCGGCGATCCACGTGAGCTCCTCCTCCTTCACCCGGCACAGTGCGCACCGTCAGGCACGGCAGGGGGTCCCCCCACGCCCGCAGGGGCGTAGGGGGAGGACCGCGGGCGCGTACCGACTGGTGCGTACCCCGCCGGGCTCCGTGGATCCCCCTCTCCTGGACGCAGCGCAACGTGCGGTGGTTGATCACCCCGGCGGCCCACTCCTGGTGCTCGCCGGACCGGGCACCGGCAAGACGACCACGCTCGTCGAGGTGGTCGCCGCACGTGTCGCACGGGGCGGCGATCCGGCCCGCATCCTGGTCCTCACCTTCAGCCGCAAGGCCGCCGTGGAGCTGCGCGACCGGATGGCCGCCCGGCTCGGTGCCGCCCGCGGTCCGCAGGCCACCACGTTCCACTCCTTCTGTTACGCACTGGTCCGCGCCCATCAGGACGCCGACCTCTTCGCCGAACCGATGCGGCTGCTCTCCGGACCGGAGCAGGACGTCACCGTTCGCGAGCTGCTCGCCGGCCAGCTCGAACTGGAACAGGACGGCTTCGCGCACATCCGCTGGCCCGACGAGCTGCGGGCCTGTCTGACCACGCGCGGTTTCGCCGACGAGGTACGGGCGGTGCTCGCCCGCAGCCGTGAGCTGGGTCTGGGCCCGGACGCGCTGGCCGACTTCGCCCGCCGTACCGGCCGGCCGGACTGGGGCGCCGCCGCCGAGTTCCTCGCCGAATACCTGGATGTGCTGGACGCGCAGGGGGTGCTGGACTACGCGGAGCTGGTGCACCGGGCCGTGCTGCTCGCGGAGCGCCCCGAGGTGTCGGCGCTGCTGGCCGGGCAGTACGACGCGGTGTTCGTGGACGAGTACCAGGACACGGACCCGGCACAGGTGCGGCTGCTGCACGCGCTGGCCGGCAACCGGGGGAGCGCCCCGGGGGGCGGGGGTGGCCGGGACCTGATCGCCTTCGGTGACCCGGACCAGTCGATCTACGCGTTCCGGGGTGCCGATGTGAACGGCATCCTCGACTTCCCGGAGGCGTTCCGGCGGGCGGACGGCGCCCCGGCCCCCGTCGGGGTCCTCACGACCTCGCGCCGCTCCGGCGGACAGCTGCTGGCCGCCACCCGGCTGCTCACCCGCCGGATGCCGCTGACCCGGCTGCCCTCGGCGAAGGTCCGCGCCCACCGGGAACTCGCCGCGGTCCGCGAGGGCGGCAGCGTGGAGGCGTACACCTACCCGACCGCCTCCGCCGAGCTCGACAACATCGCCGATCTGCTGCGCCGGGCGCATCTGGAGGACGGCGTTCCGTGGAACGAGATGGTGGTGCTCGTACGGGCCGGAGGCCGCACGATTCCCTCGGTGCGCAGGGCCCTGACGTCGGCGGGCGTCCCCCTGGAGGTCGACGGCGACGACCTCCCCCTGCGGCATGAGCCGGCGGTGGCCCCGCTCCTTACGGCCCTCCGTGCGGTCGCCACGGCGGCCCTGCACAGGGGCGCGCCGGTCGCGGAGACGCAGGCCCCGGCTTCTCAGGGCGCGGAAGCGCAAGCTCCTGCCTCTCAGGGCGCGGAGGCGGAGGCTCCTGTTCCTCCTGGCCAGGAACCCGATCAGGCTCCCGGCCAGGAACCCGCCCCCGAAGCACCCTCCTGGCTGGACACCGAGACGGCCCTGACCCTCCTCACCTCTCCCCTCGGCTCCATGGACGCGGCCGACCTGCGTCGGCTCGGCCGGGCCCTGCGCGACGAGGAGCGGGCCGCCGGAAATCGCGTACCGGCGTCCTCCGGCGACCTGCTGGCCCGGGCGCTCGCCGAACCCGAACGGCTCGTCGCACACGATCCGGCGTACGCCCGCGGCGCCCAGCGCCTCGGCGCGCTCCTGCGCAAGGCGCGCGAGCTCCTCGAAGGAGGCGGTACCGCGGAAGAAGCCCTGTGGGAGCTGTGGGCCGGTACTCCGTGGCCGGGGCGGCTGGAGCGTGCCGCGCTGCGCGGAGGCGCGGGCGGCCGCAACGCCGACCGTGACCTCGACGCCGTCTGCGCGCTCTTCGAAACTGCGGCCCGTGCCGAGGAACGCACCGGCCGGCGCGGCGCGCTCAACTTCCTGGAGGAGGTCGACGCCCAGGACATCGCAGCCGACACCCTCTCCAGGCGCGCGGTGCGACCCGACGCCGTACGGCTGATGACCGCGCACAGGTCGAAGGGCCTGGAGTGGCGCCTCGTCGTCGTCGCAGGAGTGCAGGAGGGGCTCTGGCCGGACCTGCGCCGCCGCGGTTCGCTCCTCGAAGCGGACCGGATCGGCCGTGACGGCCTGGCCGAACCGCTCACCCCGGGCGCCCTCCTCGCCGAGGAACGCCGCCTCTTCTACGTCGCTGCGACCCGCGCCCGCGAGCGTCTCGTCGTCACCGCGGTCAAGGCGCCCGCCGACGACGGCGACCAGCCGTCCCGCTTCCTCACCGAGCTCGGCGCCGAACCGCGCGACGTCACCGGCCGGCCGCGCCGCCCGCTCGCCGTCGCCGCGCTCGTCGCCGAACTCCGCGCCACCACCGTCGACCCCGACGCCTCCGACGCCCTGCGCGAGGAAGCCGCCCACCGCCTCGCCCGCCTCGCCGCGCTCACCGACGACGAGGGCCAGCCGCTCGTACCCGCAGCCCACCCCTACCGCTGGTGGGGCCTGTACGAGCCGACCCGCTCCGCCGTCCCGCTCCGCGACCGCGACCAGCCCGTGGCCCTCTCCGGCAGCGCGCTCGACCAGCTCGCCAACACCTGCGCGCTCCAGTGGTTCCTCGGCCGCGAGGTGAAGGCGGACGCCCCGGCGACGGCCGCACAGGGCTTCGGCAACGTCGTCCACGTACTCGCCGACGAAGTGGCTTCCGGACGTACTCCCGCCGATCTCGCCGTCCTGATGGAGCGGCTGGACTCGGTCTGGGACGGCCTCGTCTTCGACGCCCCGTGGAAGTCCCGGCAGGAGAAGGAACAGGCCAGGGCCGCCCTCGAACGCTTCCTGCGCTGGCACGTCATGGACCGCGCCGGCCGCACCACCGTCGCGAGCGAGCACGACTTCGACGTGACGCTGGAGGCGGGGGAGTACGAGGTGCGCATCCGCGGCTCCATGGACCGCGTCGAACAGGACGCCGAGGGCCGGGCGTACGTCGTCGACTTCAAGACCGGCAAGCAGTCCCCGACCAAGGACGAGGTTGCCCGCCACCCCCAGCTCGCCGTGTACCAGCTGGCCGTCCGGGAAGGGGCGGTCGACGAGTTCTTCGACGGCAGCCGTCCCGTGCCCGGCGGCGCCGAACTCGTACAGCTGCGCCAGCCCGCCCCCAAGAAGGAGGGCGGCGACGCCCTTCCCAGGGTGCAGGCCCAGGAACCGCTCTCCGGCGAGTGGGTCTCCGACCTGCTGGCCACGGCGGCCGGCCGGGTCCTGGACGAACGATTCACCCCCACGACCGGCCAGCACTGCACGCACTGCACCTTCCGGGCCTCGTGCAGCGCACAGTCTCAGGGCCGCCACATCCTGGAGTGACTCCTTCGGCGTTTCTCCGAATGGTTGCGGGCGGCCATGACTCCGTTGCCGTCCGCCGGGTCCTCCGGGGCGGCCGGAGGACCCGGC
>NZ_JBEOVN010000174.1:0-15875 GCF_040295565.1 Streptomyces sp. NPDC002785
GAAGGACGCCGTATCGTCGCCGCCGGACGGGCGGAGACGCTAAACGCCTCGCAGAGCGCCGGTAAGACCAGGACGAAAGTCCCGGCACAGCGCGTCGAAGCAGGAAGCCCCCGGAAGGGTCACACGACCCAGGCCGGAATCCCTGGACTTCAGGCCAGGGAGCACGTCAAGCCGCTATGCAGGCAGGTCGTCGGCCGTCAGTACGCCAAGACGCACATGACG
Organism: Streptomyces sp. NPDC002785; assembly: GCF_040295565.1. NCBI lineage: Bacteria > Bacillati > Actinomycetota > Actinomycetes > Kitasatosporales > Streptomycetaceae > Streptomyces > Streptomyces sp. NPDC002785. The sequence goes on from NZ_JBEOVN010000174.1 coordinate 223, forward strand.
GCCCCCACGGGGCCTGGGGGCCGTCACTGAAAACTCACGTCGGGCGCAAGAGTGCTGCGCGACTCAATCCATCGGGTAGAAGTCAGGCTCCGGAAACAGCCTCGCGATAGAGAACGGCTCGAACTCCGGATCCGTCAATACTCGGTAGACAAACTCGGAAGTGGACATGCTCACTTGTTGCCAGGGGTACGGATCGCCTTGCGTGACGATGGGCCAGCTCATCGGATCTTCCTCCGCGGACGCCAGCCAGAAGTAGTTGCACTCCATTTCGCCGAACGCCCAAGGAATGAGACCACGCCGACCGGGCCGGTACATCTGGTAGGGCTTGAAGAGGGGATCGGGCCCGTCCTCCGGGGCGCCGTCGAGATACTTCTTCCAGATTCTGGCCAGGTCGAACTGCCTCGTGCCATCGACGGTGAGAACATGCAAGAATTCCGAGAATTCTCCCTTGCCGAACGCCTCGGCAAGCTTCTTGTAATCCTCGGGCAGTGCCGTACCGAGATCTTCCTCAACGCTGCTCCAGGAAATCTCAGGCCGAAGCGGATCCCAGTTCGCGGCCTCAGCGATTCGCTCGATCCACATTCTTTTCACATTCCGATCGAAGACTTGGACCGGGCGGCATGCCAGGTATTCGGCACCGAATCCGTGCCAAGTATTCGGCACCGAATCGCTGGCACCGCTCGAACTGCTCCAGGTTATGTCGAACCGGTCCGGCATCGGATCGACGGCACTGGGGTAGTGCACCATGACCTGAGACGGGCGACCCGCCCGGTCGACCCGTTCCGCGGGTGGAAACAGGTCGAACGTACTACCGGGGGCTACGAAACCGCAGGTCAGGCACCCTTCTCAGCAGGCTCAAGAATCGCCACACACTCCACATGATGGGTCATCGGAAACAGATCGAACGCGCGCAGCGTCCGCACCCTGTAGCCGCCGTCGCGGAAGTACGCCAGGTCGCGGGCGAGGGCCGCCGGGTCGCAGGCGACGTAGGCGATGCGGCGGGCGCCGAGGCCGGTCAGGTGCTTGACCGTCTGCTTGCCGGCGCCTGCGCGCGGGGGGTCGAGGACGATCAGGTCGGTCTCGGTGATGCCGGTGCGCGGCAGGACCTGGTCGACCTTGCCGTGCTCGATGCGGACCCGCTCCAGGTCCTTCAGGTTGTGCCGGGCGTCCTCTACGGCGCGCTTGCCGGACTCGATACCGAGGACGGCGCCCTTCTCGCCGATGCGCTGACCGATGGCGCCGGCGAACAGGCCGACGCCGCAGTACAGGTCGAGGGCGGTGTCGCCCTTGCGGGGCAGGAGGCCCTGCATGACGGCGCGGACGAGGGTGCTGGCGGCCTGCGGGTGGACCTGCCAGAAGCCGCCCGAGCCGACCCGGTAGGTACGGTCGTCGGCGCGCTCGCGGACGAAGGCTCGGCCGTGCACGCGGTGGACGCCGCCGTCGCGCTCGTCGACGCGCATCACCGAGACGGGCTTGTCGAGCTCGACGAGGGGCAGCCGGCCGCCGGGCCTCGGCGTGAGAATGACCTGGCGGTCGTGGGAGCCGGTGGCGGCGATGGCTTCCACCGAGGCCATACCGGGCCATTCCCGCTTCTCGATGCCGAGCTCGGTGACGCCGGGGGCCGCGATCAGGCAGCGCTCGATGGGCTCCACGTCGTGCGAGCGGTGCTTGCGCAGGCCGACGCGGCCGTCCTCGTCGATGGCGTACTGGACCCGGGTGCGCCAGGCCGGTACCTCGCCCGCCGGAAGCTTGTCGCCCTCGGCCGGCATGACGGTGCCGTCCCAGCCCGCCTCCTCGGGGGTGAGGCCCGCGAGGCGCTGGAGCTGTTCGGCGATCACTTCGCCCTTGAGCCGGCGCTGGGCGCCGGGCTTGGCGTGCTGCCAGTCGCAGCCGCCGCACTTGCCGGGACCGGCGTACGGGCAGGGTGCCTCGACGCGGTCCTTGGACGCCTCGATGATCCGTACCGCGTCGGCGCGCAGGAAGCGGGAGTCGCTCTCACCCTCGGTGACCCGGGCAACGACCTTCTCGCCGGGAAGCGTGTGCCGTACGAAGAGGACCTGGCCCTCCGAGGTGCGGGCGATGCAGTGGCCGCCGTGTGCGACGGGCCCGACCTCGACCTCGTACTCCTCCCCGACCAGCGACGACGTGGGTTCGTTCTGCATGAGGGGGTGGCTCCAGAGATCAAGGGAAAAACGGCCGGACAACAACCCACGAGTCTACGTCGGTGTCGTCCGGCCGTTTACCACGAGCAGACGGGCTTCGTCAGCCCTTGTCGGCGGGTTCCTTGGGCCTGCGCTCCACGGGTCCGCGGCGCACCGAACCCGGTGCGTTCCACTCGGCGCGCTTCCTGGCGCGCTTCTTCGCCGCCTCGGAGGACTCCAGCTGGTACGGCACAGAGGTCACCATCACGCCCGGGGTGAACAGCAGCCGCCCCTTGAGGCGCAGGGCGCTCTGGTTGTGGAGAAGGTGCTCGTACCAGTGACCGACCACGTACTCCGGGATGTACACGCTCACGACATCGCGCGGGCTGTCCCGGCGCAGGCCCTTCACGTAGTCGATGACCGGCCGGGTCACCTCGCGGTACGGGGAGTCGAGGATCTTCAGCGGGATGTCGATGCCGCGCCGCTCCCAGTCCTCCCTGAGCGCCTTGGTCTCGGCCGGGTCGACGCTGATGGAGAGCGCCTCCAGCCGGTCGGAGCGGATCAGCTTGGCGTAGGCGAGGGCGCGCAGCGTGGGCCGGTGGAGCTTGGAGACCAGGACGATCGAGTGGACCCTGGAGGGCCGCATCGTCTCGTCGGCCGGGGTCTCCTCCGCGGCGATCTCCTCGGCGACCCGGTCGTAGTGCCTGCGGATCGCGGTCATCGTCCCGTAGAAGATCACCATGCCGAGCAGCGCGACCCAGGCACCGTGGGTGAACTTGGTGGCGAGCACGACGACGAGCACCAGGCCGGTGAAGAAGGCGCCGAAGGTGTTGATGGCGCGGGAGCGCATCATGTGGCGGCGCTTGGCCGGGTCCTTCTCCGTCGCCAGGTGGCGGTTCCAGTGTCTGACCATGCCGGTCTGGCTGAGGGTGAAGGAGACGAAGACACCGACGATGTAGAGCTGGATGAGCCGGGTCGAGTCCGCTCCGTAGATCCAGACGAGCAGGATCGCGGCTCCCGCCAGCAGCACGATGCCGTTGGAGAAGGCGAGCCGGTCACCGCGGGTGTGGAGCTGGCGGGGCAGGTAGCGGTCCTGGGCGAGGATCGAGCCGAGCAGCGGGAAGCCGTTGTACGCGGTGTTGGCAGCCAGGAAGAGAACGAGTGCGGTGGCCGCCGCGAGGAAGATGAAGAAGAACGTGTCGCCGCCGAAGACGGCGGCCGCGACCTGCGAGATCACCGGGTCCTGGACGTAGCCGGAGCCGACCGGGACACCCTTGTTGATCAGGTCCGTGGCCGGGTTCTCCGCCATCTTCACGTCGGTGGCCATGGCCAGGGCGATGATGCCGCAGAACATGGTGACGGCCAGCAGGCCCATCATCGCGAGCGTCGTCGCGGCGTTCTTGCTCTTCGGCTTGCGGAAGGCGGGTACACCGTTGCTGATCGCCTCGACCCCGGTGAGGGCGGCACAGCCGGAGGAGAAGGCCCTCAGCAGCAGGAAGACCAGCGCGAAGCCGCCCAGCCCCTCGTGCTCGGCCTTGATCTCGAAACCCGAGGTCGGGGCGTGCATGGTTTCACCGAGGACCAGCCCCCGGAACGCGCCCCAGGCGATCATGATGAAGACGCCGGCCACGAAGAGATACGTGGGGATGGCGAAGAGCTTGCCGGACTCCTTGACGCCGCGCAGATTCATCAGTGTCAGCAGCACGATGGCCACGATCGCGGCCGTCGTCTTGTGCTCGACGACGAACGGGATCGCGGAGCCGAGGTTCTCCACCCCGGAGGAGATCGACACCGCGACGGTCAGCACGTAGTCGACCAGCAGTGCACTCGCCACGGTCAGCCCGGCCCTGGGGCCGAGGTTGGTGGTGGCGACCTCGTAGTCGCCACCACCGCTCGGGTAGGCGTGCACGTTCTGCCGGTACGAGGCAACGACCGTGAACATCAGGACCACGACCGCGAGCGCGATCCAGGGGCTGAAGCTGTAGGCCGACACGCCCGCGATGGACAGCACCAGGAGAACTTCTCCCGGCGCGTACGCCACCGAGGACAGCGGGTCGGATGCGAAGACGGGAAGTGCGATGCGCTTGGGGAGGAGTGTTTCTCCCAGCTTGTCGCTGCGCAGCGCCCGTCCGATCAGAATCCGTTTGGGCAAGTCGGTCAGTTTGGACACGCAGAGGATCGTAAGCGTTCCGTATGGAAGCCGCAGACCCACCACCCCCGTGGCCCCGCAATCTCCTGCGCTCGGCCGAAAACGCCACGAAATCCTTAACGAAATCCTTGCGCTCAGGCGTCCGCGAACAGGGCGCTGTAGCCGTTGAGCGCGGGCTGGCCGCCGAGATGGGCGTAAAGGACGGTGGAGTCGCGGGCGATCTCGCCGCGCGCCACGAGGTCGACCGTCCCGGCCATCGACTTCCCCTCGTACACGGGGTCGGTGACCATGCCCTCGGTACGGGCGGCGAGCCGCATCGCGTCGAGAGTGGTGTCGTCGGGGATGCCGTACGTGCCCGCGTGATAGCGCTCGTCCAGCTCGATGTCGTCCACGGTGAGCTCGCGGCGCACCCCGATGAGCCGTGCGGTGGCAGCCGCGATCCGGGCGATCTGCTCGCGGGTACGGGCGGGTTCGGCGGAGGCGTCGATGCCCAGCACGCGCCGGGGGCGGCCTCCCTCCTCTTCGAGCGCGGCGAAGCCCGCGGCCATGCCGGCCTGGGTGGAGCCGGTCACCGAGCAGACGACCACGGTGTCGAAGAACACGCCGAGTGCGCGTTCCTGCTCGGCGACCTCGTACGCCCAGTTGGCGAAGCCGAGCCCGCCGAGAGGATGGTCGGACGCGCCGGCGGGGATGGCGTACGGCCGACCGCCGCCCTCCTCGACCTCACGCAGCACCTGCTCCCAGCTTTCCTTGACACCGATGCCGAACCCGGCGCGCACCAGACGGACGTCGGCGCCGGCCAGTCGGCTGATCAGTATGTTGCCGACCTTGTCGTAGACGGCGTCGGGCCACTCGACCCAGCTCTCCTGGATGAGGACGCACTTGAGGCCGGCACGGGCCGCGACCGCCGCGACCTGGCGGGTGTGGTTGGACTGGACCCCGCCGATCGAGACGAGTGTGTCGCAGCCCTTCGCCAGGGCGTCGGCGACGAGGTATTCGAGCTTGCGGGTCTTGTTGCCGCCGTAGGCGATGCCGGAGTTGCAGTCCTCCCTCTTGGCCCAGATGGCGGCGCCGCCGAGGTGGTCGGTGAGCCGGTCGAGGCGGTGCACGGGAGACGGGCCGAAGAGGAGGGGGTAGCGGTCGTACGAGGAGATGGAGGGAGAGGACGGGGCTGCGGGCGATGCGGGCGTCACGGGGGGCTCCCTTGGTCGGGGGTTGGTGGGGTGATGGTGGTCGGGGGTCGGTGCGGCGATGGTGGTCGGGGGTTGGTGGGGTGATGGTGGTCGGGCCGTCGGACTAGTCGGACGGTTCGTCGACGAGTTCTTCGAGCGCCCGCCAGATCTCCGCTGTGACCAGGGCCGCGGCTTCGGCATCGCGCTCCGCGCATGCCTCGATCAGCCGGTCGTGCAGCTCCGCCGAGCCGTGTGCCGCGCTCGCCGTACCGAACTGCCGCCACTCCAGGCGCCGGATCAAAGGGGTGTAGCGCTCGACGGTGGCGGCCACGGCGCGGTTGCCGCAGGCGGTGACGAGGACGTCGTGGAGCCGGTCGTCGGTGCGCAGCGCGTCCGCCACGTCGCCGCGGCGGGCCGCGTCCCGGAAGCGGTCGTTCGCCTCGCGCATCGCGGTGATGTCCGAATCCGTGAGGAGGGGTACGGCCGTCCTGGCGGCGAGTTCCTGCATGGCCCGTACGACCGCCGCCGCGTCCCGGACGTCGCGCGGCACCAACCGGGTCACCCGGGTGTAGCTCTGCGGCTTGGATTCGACAAGACCCTCGCCGGAAAGCCGGGACAGCGCGTCGCGGACCGGGGCCCGGGACAGCCCGAGGCGTTCGGCGAGGTCGGCGTCGCGGACGGGGGCACCGGGCGGGATGTCGCCGCGGACGATGGCGTCACGGATCGCCTCGTACGCGGTGTCCCGCAGCAGAGTCCGTCTGACGGGGCGCAGGGTCTCCATGAACTGACATGTTAGATGTCTGTGCTGGTTGTACTCAAGGGTCCGTCCCGCAGTGGCTGCGGTCGGCGGCCCTCCCCGTCCCCATCGCGGGGCGCGGCGAAAGCGCACTCGGATGAGGCTTCGCACTCCCAGCCGCACAGGACCGACCGGCACATGGGGGTGGGAGAAGGAGCGGGGCTGGGTGCGTGCAACCGCAAGGCGCAGGAGGGAAGCAACGCGAAGGGGGCCCCTCCCATGCCTTTCGGGCTATGGGGGAGTTGTTGACTGACGACAACGCCGCAAGCGGAGTCGCAGGACGCCGGGAGCCCGCTCCCTATCGTGGGGGAGGTCGTAAGCTCATCCTGGGCAACGGAACAGACCGTTGCCCCGTTGTTTGCCCGGCAAGCTGAGGAAGAAGTGTGAGCAGGGTGTTTTCGCAGGTCAGCCGGACAACCAGGACTGCGAGGTAGGCGCAAGGTGCACATCGTCATCATGGGCTGCGGGCGAGTAGGAGCCGCTCTCGCGCAGACCCTGGAGCAGCAGGGGCACACGGTCGCCGTCATCGATCAGGACCCCACGGCGTTCCGGCGCCTCGGGTCCGGATTCGGTGGGCGGCGCGTCACCGGTGTCGGCTTCGACCAGGACACCCTCCGTGAGGCGGGGATCGAGGAGGCCGGTGCTTTCGCCGCGGTGAGCAGCGGCGACAACTCGAACATCATCGCCGCCCGGGTGGCCCGCGAGATGTTCGGCATCGAGAATGTCGCGGCGCGGATCTACGACCCCCGGCGCGCCGAGGTCTACCAGCGTCTCGGTATCCCCACCGTCGCCACCGTGCGCTGGACCGCGGACCAGATGCTGCGGCGGCTGCTGCCCTCGGGCGCCGAGCCGCTGTGGCGGGATCCGAGCGGCGGTGTGCAGCTCGCGGAGGTGCACACCACACCGTCCTGGATCGGCCACAAGATCAGCACCCTGCAGGAGGAGACGGGCGTCCGCGTGGCGTTCCTCACCCGGTTGGGCGAAGCCATACTGCCCACCTCGCAGACGGTGCTGCAGGAGGGCGACCTGGTCCACGTGATCATGCGTACGGACGAGATCGCGAAGGTCGAGGCGGCCTTCGCCGAGGGTCCTGAGGAGGGCGGTCACTGATGCGTGTCGCGATTGCCGGGGCCGGTGCGGTGGGCCGTTCCATCGCGGGCGAGCTGCTGGAGAACGGGCACGAGGTGCTGCTCGTCGACAAGGCGCCGACTGCCATTTCGGTGGAGCGGGTGCCGATGGCCGAGTGGCTGCTGGCGGACGCCTGCGAGATCACCTCACTCGACGAGGCGGCACTTCAACGCTGCAGCGTCGTGATCGCCGCGACCGGCGACGACAAGGTGAATCTGGTCGTCTCGCTGCTCGCGAAGACCGAGTACGGCGTGCCGAGGGTCGTCGCCCGGGTCAACAACCCGAAGAACGAGTGGCTGTTCAACGAGGCCTGGGGCGTCGATGTCGCGGTCTCCACGCCGCGTCTGATGTCGGCCCTGGTCGAGGAGGCGGTGAGTGTCGGCGATCTGGTCAGGCTGCTGCGCTTCAGCCATGGTGACGCCAACCTGGTCGAGCTGACGCTGCCCCCGGAGTCGGCGCTGGCCGGTACCCAGGTCGGCGAGGTGGCCTGGCCCGAGGACACCTCGCTGGTCACCATCATCCGAGGCCGGCGCGTTCTGACGCCGAGCACCGAGGAGACGCTGGAGGCCGGTGACGAGCTGCTGTTCGTGGCCGCACAGGCCCGCGAGGAGCAGCTTGAGGATCTGCTGTCGGTGCGCCGGGGCGACTCGGAGGGCTGACCGACGCAGGGCAGGCAGAGGGAAGGGGCCCGGCACCGTGTGAAAACGGTTCCGGGCCCCTTCCGTCTGTCGTGGACGGTTCAGAACTCCTGATGGCGCGTCGCGGCGGCCGCTTCCGCCTTGCGGGCTTTCTCGGCCTCCTCCTGCGCCTCCATCTCGGCGAAGACATCGATGGGCGGCGGCGCCTTGGCGAGGAAGACCCAGGTCAGATAGACCGCGAGCAGGAACGGCGGGATCTTCAGGGCGACCAGGACCCAGCCGAACTGGGTGGTGTCGGCCCACCAGTACAGCGGGAAGAGGATCGCGCACTTGGCGAGCAGGACCAGCCCCCAGGCGTAGCTGGCCTTGGCGTACGCCTTCTTGCGGCCGGGGTTCCTGGTGCGCCAGGAGAGGTTCTCCTTGAACACCGGGCCCAGCATCAGACCGATCAGCGGCACCCCGGCGAGGGTGGTGATCAGGTAGGCGAGTGCCAGGCCGAGCGTGTAGAGCATGCCCGGCAGGTAGAAGTCCTTGGCATTGCCGGTCATCATCGCGAAGACCACACCGAAGGCCACGCCGAAGACACCGCTGAAGGCGTGCTTGACGGTGTCCCTGCGGATCAGCCGTACGGCGACGAGGACCAGGGACACCACCAGGGCCGCGATGGCCGACAGGTGCAGATCCTTCTTGATGGTGAAGATCGTGACGAAGAGCAGCCCGGGAACGACTGTCTCCACCATCCCCCGGACACCGCCGAACGCCTCGAAGAGCGCTGCCTCGGTGACCGCCTTCGCGTCGGCGTCCTGCTGATCGGTGCGGGTGGTGCGGTCCTTGTCGGACGTCGGCTTGTCAAGAGACGTCACCGGCTACTCCTTGCCGAGCGGTCGGAGTTCGTATGTGGGGTTGAACAGCACCCGGCGTCCATGGCTCATGGCGATCCGGCCCGAGGCGATGAGCTTGCGGCCCGGTTCTATGCCCGCGATGGAGCGCCGGCCCAGCCAGACCACGTCCAGCGGCGCGGTGCCGTCGAAGAGCTCTGCCTCCAGGGCGGGCACTCCGGCGCGCGGCCGCAGGGTGACGGTCCGCAACGTACCAGTCACCTTGACGATCTGGCGGTCGGCGCATTCGGAGATCCGCGTGCACCCCGAAGCCTGCGCGTCCTCCTGCAGCTCCTCGGACTCCAGGTCCTCCTGGGAGCTGGACAGCCGGTCGAGCATCCGCCGGAAGCGGCCGGACGGCTTCGCAGCCTTGCCGGGCTTCTCGAATCGAGGAACAGCACTCATACCCGAAGGGTACCGGTCTCCCGTACCCCGGGCGGGCGTCCCGGGTCTCACTCGAACGAGTCACTCGCAAGGGTTACGGGACACGGCCGGATACGGACTGCGGGACCGGGCCCTGCAACGCACGGATTACGCGGCAGAGCCCGGCACGGGTTACGGGACAGGACCGGCGACGCGTTCAGCCGCGCTCGAAGCGGTAGCCCATCCCCGGCTCGGTGACGAAGTGCCGGGGGTGCGAGGGGTCGGCCTCCAGCTTGCGCCTGAGCTGCGCCATGTAGACCCGCAGATAGTTGGTCTCGGTGCCGTACGAGGGCCCCCAGACCTCCTGGAGCAGCTGCTTCTGGCTGACCAGCCGGCCGCTGTTGCGGACCAGGACCTCCAGCAGGTGCCATTCGGTGGGGGTGAGCCGTACGTCGCGTCCCTCTCGGTGGACCTTCTTCGCCGCCAGGTCGACGGTGAACGCCTCGGTCTCCACGATCACGACGTCGTCGGAGCCCTGCTGGCCTACGGGTTCGGCGCGGCGGACGGAGGCGCGCAGCCGGGCCAGCAGCTCGTCCATGCCGAACGGTTTGGTGACGTAGTCGTCCGCGCCTGCGTCCAGGGCCTCGACCTTCTCGTCGGAGGTGTGACGGGCGGAGAGCACCAGAATCGGCACCCGGGTCCAGCCGCGCAGCCCCTTGATCACCTCGACGCCGTCCATGTCCGGCAGTCCGAGGTCGAGGACGACGACATCGGGGTGGCGGGCGGCGGCGAGCTGGAGGGCGGTCGCGCCGTCGGCCGCGGCGTCCACCTCGTACCTGCGCGCCTTCAGATTGATCACGAGGGCGCGTACGATCTGCGGCTCGTCGTCGACCACAAGCACCCGGGTCATGGGGGCCCTGCCTTTCTGGTGTACGGCGATCTCCTGGGACGTTGCGGAGATCATGAGGTGACCCGCGGGGTCATGAGGTGACCCGCGCGGGCAGGTCGGGGCTGACGGGAACGTACCCCGATGCCGCCTTGAGGGTCAGCACCATGGTGAGGCCGCCGCCGGGGGTGTCCTCGGCGTCCAGCGTGCCGCCCATGGACTCCACGAAGCCGCGGGCGACGGCGAGGCCCAGCCCGACGCCTGCGCCGCGCGGGGCGTCGCCGTAGCGCTGGAAGGGCTCGAAGATGCGCTCCTTGGCGTCGTCGGGGACGCCGGGACCGCGGTCGGCCACCCGTAGCTCGACGCGTTCGCCGAGCGCGCTGGCGGCAACCGTGACGCGTTCTCCGTAAAGGCTGTACTTGACGGCGTTCTCGACGATGTTGGCGACGGCCCTCTCCAGCAGCCCGGGGTCGACGTCGACCATCGGCAGGGTCTCGGGGATGTCCAGGTCCACGCTGCCCTCGGGGACGCCTCCGAGCGCCATCGGAACCACCTCGTCGAGGTCGATCTCGCGGATCAGCGGGGTGACGGTGCCGGTCTGCAGCCTGGACATGTCCAGGAGGTTGCCCACGAGGTGATCGAGGCGGTCGGCGCCGTTCTCGATGCCCTCCAGGAGTTCGGCCTCGTCCTCGTCGGACCAGGCGACGTCGTCGGAGCGCAGGGAGCTGACGGCGGCCTTGATGGCGGCGAGCGGGGTACGCAGATCGTGGCTGACGGCGGCGAGGAGAGCCGTCCTGATCCGGTTTCCCTCGGCGAGCCGCCGGGCCTCCTCCGCCTCGTCGACCAGGCGCTGGCGGTCCAGCACGACGGCGGCCTGGGCGGCGAACGCGCCGAGCACCCGGCGGTCCTCGGCGGGCAGCACCCGGCCGGAGAGCGCGAGCGCCATGTGGTCGCCGACGGGCATGTCCACATCCGCGTCCTCCGGCCGGGCCACCGGGCCCGGCCCGACGCTCCCGGCGCACGTCCACGGATCGACGTCGCTCTGCCGTTCCAGCAGGGCGACGGACTCCATGCCGAAGGTCTCGCGGACCCGGTCCAGGAGTGCGTCCAGAGTCGTCTCGCCGCGCAGCACACTGCCGGCCAGGAAGGAGAGGATCTCCGACTCGGCCCGCAGCCTGGCCGCCTGATGAGTGCGGCGGGCCGCCAGATCGACGACCGAGGCGACCGAGACCGCCACCGCGAAGAAGATCACGATGGCAACGAAGTTCTCCGGATCCTGCACGGTCAGGGTGTGGGTGGGCGGGGTGAACCAGTAGTTCAGCAGCAGCGAACCGGCGGCGGCCGATGCGAGGGCGGGCAGCAGCCCGCCGAGGAGGGCCGCGGCGACGGTCAGGAAGAGGAAGAGCAGGACGTCGTTGGCGAGGCCGGGGCCGCTGTCCAGGCGGATCAGGAGCAGCGTGAGAAGGGCCGGGCCGCCCACACCGACCAGCCAGCCCCAGATGATCCGGACCCTGCCCAGCCGGGCACCGCGGGCGATGGGCAGCCCCCGGCCCTTGGCGACCTCTTCGTGGGTGACGATGTGGACGTCGAGGTCGGGGCCGGAGTCACGGGCGACGGTGGCGCCCACGCCCGGTCCGTAGATGTACTGCCAGGCCTTGCGGCGGCTGGAGCCGAGGACGATCTGCGTGGCGTTCACCCCACGGGCGAATTCGAGGAGGGCCGACGGTATGTCGTCGCCGATGACATGGTGGAACGTGCCGCCGAGGTCCTCCACGAGAGTGCGCTGGACGGTGAGTTCCTTGGGCGAGGCGGAGGTCAGTCCGTCGCTGCGGGCGATGTAGACGGCGAGGATCTCGCTGCCGGAGCCCTTGGCCGCCATCCGGGACGCGCGGCGGATGAGCGTACGGCCTTCGGGACCGCCGGTGAGTCCCACGACGATGCGTTCGCGGGCCTGCCAGGTGGTGCGGATGTTGTGCTCGCCGCGGTACTGCTGAAGGTATTCGTCGACCCGGTCGGCGACCCAGAGGAGGGCCAGCTCGCGCAGGGCGGTCAGGTTGCCGGGGCGGAAGTAATTGGACAGGGACGCGTCGATCCGGTCCGGCTTGTAGATGTTGCCGTGGGCCATCCGGCGGCGCAGCGCCTGGGGCGACATGTCGACGAGTTCGAGCTGGTCGGCCCTGCGGACGACCTCGTCGGGGACGGTCTCGCGCTGCCGTACGCCGGTTATGGCCTCGACGACGTCGCCGAGCGATTCCAGATGCTGGATGTTGACGGTGGAGATCACGTCTATACCGGCCTGGAGAAGCTCTTCGACGTCCTGCCAGCGCTTGGCGTTGCGGGAGCCCGGCACATTGGTGTGCGCCAGTTCGTCCACCAGGGCGACGGCCGGGGCGCGCTCCAGGACCGCGTCGACGTCCATCTCGGTGAAGACGGCGGAGCGGTACTCGATCTCACGGCGCCGGATCTGCTCCAGGCCGTGCAGCATGACCTCGGTGCGCGGGCGGTCGTGGTGCTCCACGAAGGCGACGACGCAGTCGGTGCCCCGTTCCACACGGCGGTGGCCCTCGGAGAGCATCGCGTACGTCTTGCCGACGCCGGGTGCCGCACCCAGGTAGATCCGAAGCTTGCCGCGTGCCATGGCCCCATTGTCTTCTCTGAACCGGCTGCCGCCGATGCGGCAGCCAGTTCGAAGCTACCCCGAGGATTCTCGACAAATGGGACCGGGGGTGGGGCGAGGGACCGAATTGACAGGATTCTGACGCCTCGGACGGGACCCGGCCCGCGCCCCGTCCCCACTACTCGTACTCGACACTACTCGTGCTCGACGATGTGCCCGTCGCTCAGCTCCAGTACCCGGTCCGCCAGCCCCAGCAGCTGTGCATCATGCGTCGCCACCAGCGCGGTGACCCCCTCGCTCCGTACCACCGCCCGCAGCAGCTCCATCACCGCGAGCCCGGTCTCCGCGTCGAGCTGCCCCGTCGGTTCGTCCGCGATCAGCAACGCGGGCCGGTTGGCCAGTGCCCGGGCGATCGCGACGCGCTGTTGCTGACCGCCGGAGAGTTCACCGGGGCGCTGAGCGGCGTGGTCGGCGAGGCCGACCATGGAGAGCAGCAGCGCGACCCGGTCCTCGCGCTCGCGCGGGTCCGCCTTGCGCAGCCGCATGGGTACGCCGACGTTCTCCGCGGCGGTCAGGATCGGGATCAGGCCGAAGGACTGGAAGATGAAGCCGATCCGGTCCCGGCGCAGCTCCAGGAGCCCGTTCTCGCCGAGTTCGGCGAGGTCCGTGCCGTCGATGGTGATCCGGCCGCCGTCGGGGCTGTCGAGTCCACCGACGAGGTTGAGGAGTGTCGTCTTGCCGGAGCCCGAGCGTCCCTTGAGCGCGACGAGTTCACCGCGCGGCACCTCGAAGGACACCCCGCGCAGCGCGTGCACGGCTGCGGCGCCTGTGCCGTACGAGCGGCGCAGGTCCTCGACCCGGACCATGGGCCTGCGGGCCGGGTCCTCAGCGACTGCGGCGCCGCCCTGGCCACCGGTGCTCGTCCGGCCCGTGTTGTCGGTCATGCCTCTCCCCCGTACGTGTCTCTCCCCCGTGCGTGCTCGGTCCCGTGCGTGCTCGGTCCCGTTGGCCGCCAGTATGTGCGTGCGACCCGGGACTGGGCAATGCCCGCACGGACCTGACAGTTCGCCAGACACCGGCTCCTTCCTCATCGAAGGGCAACCGTTTCCCGACAACTTCCTGACACCGACTGACCAACCTGGCCATGGGCTGTCCCGTAATACGCGCGCCCGCCAGGGATTACGGGACAGCCCTTGGGTCCACCGGGCGAGTGCCCCGTCCTCGAAAGGGTGCGTATGACGTTACGAAGAAAGCTTCCCGGGCTGGCCGCCGGAGCCCTCGGGATATCCCTGACCCTGTCCACGGTTGCCGCCGCCACCACCTCCAGGGAAGCGCCGGCCCCCACCGTTTCCGAGCAGCAGGTGATGCCCCATCTGCGCGCCCTGCAACGCATCGCGGACCGCAACGGCGGCAACCGAGCGCATGGCACAAAGGGGTTGCGAGCTGCTGCCGGTTTGCTGCACTGAAGTGAGTTGTGGTGAGCGGGAGTGAGTCCTGGCGGTGGGGTTGGTAGAGGTGGGAACGGAGGTTCTGGGGCCGAATGGGTGACCTTGGCGGTTGCTGCTCGTTGGGCTGGGTGGCAGGTGTCCGGCGTTGGGAGAGGGGGTGGTGTGGTGGGTGGTTTACGGAAGTTGGCCGGGTCCTTCGTGGTGCCCGGGCCTTGCGGGGTGGCGGTCCGGGACCGCCTCAAGCACCTCACAACCCAGGACGAGAACGTGCTCCGCTTGATCGGTGAGCATCAAGGCCGTCTGGCCTCGCGTGATCTCAGGGCTCGCTGCGCGGATGGCCTGGAGCACAGCAAGGACACCTGGGCGTCACGCAAGCGGGACCTGACCGCGCAGTCGTCGTCACGGATCGCGGGTGCCATCACCAAGGCCACACACGACCAGTGGGCACTGGCCCGCCGCTGCCAGGCCGCACACATCCAGACGCTGGAAGCCGGGATCAGGACGCTGCGCCACCACCTGTCCCTCCCGATCGGTGAACCCGGGACGAAGCGGGCCCTGGGCGGCTACCGCTCCCGAAGCGAGTGGTTCCACAAGTCCCGGCGCCTCGCCGCGCTGGAGGCGCGGCACGCGGCCGTTGCTGCCGACCGGCAAGCCGGACGCGTTCGTGTGGTGCGGGGCGGCAAGCGCCTCCTCAATACCCGCCACCACCTCACCAAAGCCCAGCTGACCGAAGGCCAGTGGCGGGAACGCTGGGAGGTGGAACGCTGGTTCATCGCCGCCGACGGTGAGTCGGGCAAGCGGTTCGGGAACGAGACGATCCGCATCACCCCGGACGGCGAAGTGTCCATCAAACTGCCCGCCCCACTCACGCACCTGGCCAACACCAAACACGGCCGCTACACCCTCGCCTCGACCGTGGCGTTCGCGCACCGGGGTCAGGAGTGGGCCGACCGCATCGCCGCGAACCGGGCCGTCGCCTACCGCATCCACCTCGACACCGGACGCGGCCGCTGGTACCTCACCGCGTCCTGGCAACGCCCCGCCGTCCAGACCATCCCGTTGGACACTGCCCGCGCCCGGGGCATGATCGGCGTCGACACCAACGCCGACCACTTCGCCGCCTACCACCTCGACCCACACGGCAACCCCATCGGCGACCCGCACCGCTTCCCCTACGACCTCTCCGGCACCACCGCCCACCGCGACGCACAGATCCGCCACGCCCTGACCCACCTGATCCACTGGGCCAAGCAGACCGGTGCCGCCGCGATCAGCATCGAAGACCTCGACTTCACCACCGAGAAGACCCGCGAGAAGCACGGCCGCCGGAAACGGTTCCGGCAGCTGATCTCCGGCATCCCGACCGGCAGACTCAAGGCCCGGCTGGTCTCCATGGCCGCCGAACAGGGCCTGAGCATTGTCGCGGTCGACCCCGCC
>NZ_JBEOVN010000175.1:0-15631 GCF_040295565.1 Streptomyces sp. NPDC002785
GACTCGTCGTCCCGGCCCTCTTGGCGCGTTCGCCGCTCCTGCAGAAACTCCTACAGGAAGGAGTTGATCTCAATGGTCTCGGTGCGGCCGGGGCCGACACCGATCGCGGAGATCGGGGCGCCGGACATGTCCTCCAGCGCCTTCACGTACGCCTGCGCGTTCTTCGGCAGGTCGGCGAAGGTCTTGGCCTTCGTGATGTCCTCGGACCAGCCCGGCAGCATCTCGTAGACCGGCTTCGCGTGGTGGAAGTCGGTCTGGCTGTACGGGAGCTCCTCGACGCGCTTGCCGTCGATCTCGTACGCGACGCACACCGGGATCTGCTCCCAGCCGGTCAGCACGTCCAGCTTGGTGAGGAAGAAGTCGGTGAGGCCGTTGACCCGGGTCGCGTACCGCGCGATCACCGCGTCGAACCAGCCACAGCGACGGTCGCGGCCGGTGGTGACACCGCGCTCGCCACCGATCCGGCGCAGCGCCTCGCCGTCCTCGTCGAACAGCTCCGTCGGGAACGGCCCGGCGCCGACACGGGTGGTGTAGGCCTTGAGGATGCCGATGACCCGGCTGATCTTCGTCGGGCCCACGCCGGCACCGGTGCAGGCGCCGCCCGCGGTCGGGTTCGACGAGGTGACGAAGGGGTACGTGCCGTGGTCGACGTCGAGCAGCGTGCCCTGACCGCCCTCGAAGAGGACGACCTTGCCCGCGTCGATGGCGTTGTTCAGGACCAGCGTCGTGTCGGCGACGTACGGCTTGATCTGCTCCGCGTACTGGAGCATCTCCTCGATGATCTTGCCGGACTCGATGGCGCGGCGGTTGAAGACCTTGGCGAGGAGCTGGTTCTTCTGCTCCAGGGCCGCCTCGACCTTCTGCTCCAGAATCGACTCGTCGTAGAGGTCCTGGACGCGGATGCCCACACGGTTGATCTTGTCGGCGTACGTCGGGCCGATACCCCGGCCCGTCGTGCCGATCCTGCGCTTCCCGAGGAACCGTTCCGTCACCTTGTCGACCGTGACGTTGTACGGGGTGATCAAATGGGCATTACCGCTGATCAGCAGCTTGGACGTATCCACGCCGCGGTCGTTCAGCCCACTCAGCTCGGAGAGCAGGACGGCCGGGTCGACAACGACACCGTTTCCGATGACCGGGGTACACCCCGGCGAAAGGATTCCGGAGGGGAGGAGATGAAGTGCGTACTTCTGGTCACCAACGACCACCGTGTGGCCGGCATTGTTGCCGCCTTGGTAGCGCACCACATAGTCCACGGATCCACCGAGGAGGTCGGTGGCCTTCCCCTTGCCCTCGTCACCCCACTGAGCACCGAGCAGCACAAGTGCGGGCACAGGCGTACACCCCTTCCGGGCGGGGCATGTCCAAGGTCAGGGGGCGTACGTAAACGTCGTACATGCCGTACGACGATGTACGACAAGGCCTGAACCGTCGAACCGGGTGCCCCGGAATAGACGAAGCCCCTGGCGCAATAGCGCAAGGGGCTCTTGCACCAAGATGCTACCCGAGGAAGGACCGAGGTGTCGGCTGCCCAGCCCCCCGGCGACGGTGCGCACCAGCTGCTGGTGGTCATCGACCCGGTAGCCCGCCGGACCGATGGCGAGTCCGTCCGTATCGCGAAGGACGTGCTCAGCGCCGGTTCGCACGCCAAGATCTGCCTGCCCGACGGGCCGGAGGAGTTCGCGCGGGCCTTGTCCCGCCGGGGCAGTCGGCGGCCGGTGGTGGTCGGCGACGACCGGGCGCTGCGGCGGGCGGTGGCCCTGCTGCACCGGGAGCGGGAGCCGGCCGAGACCACGCTCTCGCTGATCCCGGTCGGCGCCGCGGCCACGCTGGAACTCGCCCATTCGCTCGGCGTGCCCCTGGGCGCGGTGGCGGCGGCGCGCACCGCGCTGGACGGTGCCGTGCGCAGGCTCGACCTGCTGGTCGACGACAGCGACGGCGTCGTCCTGGGCACGCTGCATATCCCGGCCTTGAGCGCGCTGCCGGGCGCGGTGGCCGCCCATACGGGGGTCACGGCGGTCTGGGACACCTGCCGAACCCTGGTCCGCACCCTGGTGCGCCCCACCCCGCCGACGCCCCCCGCCCCGCCCCGTACGCACCGGCTGCGGGTCGAGGCGGACGGCGTCCTGCTGAACGATCTGGACTGCCCGGTCGAGTCGGTGACGGTGACCTCGCAGGGCGGCGACGGGGGCCTCGCGGGGGTGGTGATCCGCACTCCGGCGTCCGAACCGGTCACGGCGGAGGCGAAGGCCGTCACGGTCTCCGGCGCGGACTTCCGCTACCGCGCGGACATACAGGTCGGCGGCCCGGTCCGGACGAGAACATGGACCGTGCGGGCGGGTGCCTGGGGGCTGATGCTGCCGGTGGCCGAGGGGTAGCGTCCGGCGCAGGGCTGACGCTAGGCGGCCGGAGATGTCGGACGGATCGGGCGATGCGGACAGACATGGGGCGGATACGGGTGCGAGGGCGGACGCGGAAGCCGACGCGGGGGCGGTGACACCCACGCCGGAGGCGGTTCGGGCGGCTGCGGTCGCGCTCGATCTGCCGGGGACGGCGGACGCGCTGGAGCGGTATCGGGCCTCGCTCCGGCGCTGGTTCGCCCGGTGTGACGGGCGCCGGCCGGGCGTGACCGGACCACCGCGATGTGACAGGCGCCGTGTCGCGGCTCGTCAGGCGCCCGCGCGCTGCCCCCCGCGCTCGTCGGCCACCGGGAGGTCGAGTGTCTTGCGGTGCTCGCGCCAGCGATCCATCATGCCGCCCAGCTCCGACTGCACGAACTCGAAGAACGCCGCTGTCTCGGCGAGCCGGGCACCGGCCGGGGTGTGCTCGCCCAGGGTGTGGGCGCCGTCCTTGAGGGTGTTCTCCCAGCGGGTGAGCACCCGGTCGCGCTTGGCGAAGGTGGTGTACCAGAGCTCGTTGTGCAGGCGGTAGCGGTCCCGTCGCGAGCCCGGCTCACGTTCCCGGCCGACCATGCTGACCTGGGTGAGGTAATTGACCGCGCCGGACACGGCCGCCGGGCTGATCTGCAGCGCCATGGCGAGCTCGGCGGAGGTCATCGACCCGTCGTCGTCCGCGAGGAGCGCGGCGAAGACACGGGACGCCATCCGCTGCATCCCCGCCTCGGTCATGTCGGACGCGAACCGCTCCACGAACCGCGACACAGCCTCCGCGTCGCGCTCCTCGCCGCCGCGCTCGTCCCGCACGTTGTTCCCCTCTCCCGTTCCGCTGGTCATGGTCCGATCGTCTCCCCTGATGTCCCGGCCCCCACCGCGCTCCCAACTTTATACGCTTCCTTAACTTCACAAATTTGTGAACGTAGCGTATCTTCAAAAACATGACGAAGGCAATCACGGTGGCCGGACTGCACAAGTCGTTCGGTCGGACACACGCACTGGACGGCCTCGACCTCAGCGTCGAGACCGGTGAGGTCCACGGCTTCCTCGGGCCCAACGGGTCCGGGAAGTCCACCACCATCCGGGTGCTGCTGGGCCTGCTGCGGGCCGACTCCGGCGCCGCCCAGCTGCTCGGCCGCGACCCGTGGAACGACGCGGTCGAACTCCACCGGAGGGTGGCGTACGTCCCGGGTGACGTCACGCTGTGGCGCAACCTCTCCGGCGGCGAGGTGATCGACCTGTACGGGCGGCTGCGCGGCGGCCTCGACCGGACCCGGCGCGCCGACCTCGTCGAAAGGTTCGAGCTCGACCCGACGAAGAAGGGGCGTACGTACTCCAAGGGCAACCGGCAGAAGGTCGCCCTCGTCGCCGCGTTCGCCTCCGACGTGGATCTGCTGATCCTGGACGAGCCGACGAGCGGTCTCGATCCGCTGATGGAAGAGGTCTTCCAGGACTGCGTCGCCGAGGAGCGCGCGCGTGGGCGGACGATCCTGCTGTCCAGCCACATCCTCAGCGAGGTCGAATCGCTCTGCGACCGGGTCAGCATCATCCGTCAGGGGCGGACGGTAGAGACGGGTTCGCTGGCCGACATGCGCCATCTGACCCGTACGAACATCAGCGCCGAGCTGGCCGGTGCACCCAACGGGCTCACTCATCTGCCCGGCGTCCATGACCTCGACATCCAGGGCCTGCGGGTCACGCTCCAGGTCGACACGGACAAGCTGGACGCAGTCCTCAAGTCGCTCTCCGCATCGGGCGTACGGACGCTGACCAGCACCCCGCCCACCCTGGAGGAGCTCTTCCTCCGTCACTACGCGACGGACGCGACGGGCGCGACCGACAGCGGCGAGGGTGTGGGGGTGGCGGCGCGATGACTGCCGTGACCATGACCGCACCGGCCGGCGCGGGACGCCGGACCGGGACCGGCGCCGGGCAGCTCGCCGGCACCTGGACCCTGCTGAGGCTCGCGCTGCGGCGCGACCGGATCATGATGCCGATCTGGGTGATCGTGCTCGGCGCTTCCTTCTCCTCCGTCGGGAAGTCCTTCGCCTCGCTGTACGACACCGCCGCCGGGCGCGCCGAGCTCGCTGCGTCGATGAACGCCAACAGCTCGCTCCGGGCGCTGTACGGACCGGTCTTCAACGACTCCGTCGGCGGGCTCGTCAGCTGGCGGATGGTCGGCTTCGGCGGAGCGCTGGCAGCCGTGATGAGCCTGATCGTCGTCATCCGGCACACCCGGGAGGAAGAGGAGACCGGCCGCCAGGAGATGCTCTCCTCCGCCATGGTGGGCCGCCGCGCCCCGCTGACTGCCGCACTCCTCGCCGCGCTCACCGCCAACGCCGCGCTGGCGCTGATGATCACGGCCGGTATGGCCGGGTCCGGCGCGGGCGGCGCCGGAGCGGTGGCGCTCGCGTTGTCGGTCGCCGGAATCGGTGTGCTCTTCGCCTGCACCGCCGCGATCGCCGCACAGTTCACCGAGAGCGCACGGCTCGCGAAGGGGCTCACGGCGGCGGTGCTCGGTGCCGTGTTCGTGCTGAAGGCGGCGGGCGACTCGGCGACGGACGACGGCTCGTCCGTGCTGACCTGGCTCTCCCCCATCGGCTGGGCGGAGAATGTGCGCGCGTACGCCGACGAGCGCTGGTGGGTGCTTCTCGTCATCGCGGTGGCCGTCGCGATCCAGGCCGCCCTCGCATACACCCTGGCCGGGCGGCGTGATGTCGGCATGAGCTTCCTGGCGACCCGGCCCGGACCCGCGCAGGGGCGGATCTCGACGGCGTTCGGTCTCGCGCTGCGGCTCCAGCGCGGTTCGCTGATCGGGTGGACGCTGTCCTTCGCCGCGGTCGGGGTCGTCTTCGGCGGGCTGACCGGCGGGGCGGCGGACCTCGTCGGCGGCAACGCGAAGACGAAGGAGATCTTCGAGCGGATGGGCGGACAGGCCGGTCTGACCGACGCGTTCCTCGCCGCGATGGTCTCCATGCTCGGGATGGTCACGGCGCTGTACATCGTCGCGTCGGTGCTGCGGCTGCACAGCGAGGAGACCGCCGGACGCGCCGAACCGTTGCTGGCGGGCGGGGTGAGCCGGATCGGGTGGGCGGCCGGTCATCTGGTCATCGCCTTCGGCGGCGCGGCCCTGATCATGGCGGTCGGCGGCCTCGGCCTGGCCGCCGGTTACGGACACGAACTCCCGGCCGTGCTGGGTGCGTCGCTGGTGCAGCTGCCCGCGATCTGGCTGCTCGGCGGGATGGCGGTCCTGCTGTACGGGGCGCTCCCGAAGGCGACGGTGGCGTCCTGGGGCGTGGCCGGGATATGCCTGGCGCTGGGGTGGATCGGGCCGGCCGTCAACATGCCGCAGCCGGTGATGGACGTGTCACCGTTCACGCATCTGCCGAAGCTGCCGGGTGGCACGGGGATGGAGTGGGGCCCGGTGCTGGCGCTCACCGCGGCTGCGGTGGTGCTGGTGGGGGCCGGGGTGGTGGCGCTGCGGCGACGCGATGTCCTGACGTGACGGGGGCGGGGAGGGTGGCCTCGGGATGAGGGCGGGGCTCCCTCGGAGGTGCAACCTCCCCGTGGTGCGCCCGCGTCCCCCAGATCATGGAGAACCGACGCGAAGCCATCCGGGGAGTCGCCGGATGCGTTGTCGCCGCCGCCGGTGGGGCCACGGGGATGCTGACCTGGGCCCCCTACGGCCGACGCGGGATCTTCGGCGGCTTCGAGGGCGAGTCGGAGTGGAACGTGCTCTGGCTGGGGCTGCCGGTCATGACTCTCGGCGGCATCGCTGCCGCAATCACCCTCCTCGCCCTCGTCCGGGGAAAGTGGCGGCGGGCGCTCGGAGCCGCAGTGGTCCTCACGGCGCTCGCCGGTTTCGGGGTGGCGTTCGACGTACTGGAGGGCCCGCCATTGGCCTGCGGGCCGGGGTGCTGAGGAACGCCCCTGAGCGGCGCCCACCGCACCGACCCAGGCCCCCACCGCCCCGACCCGCGTCCCCGCACCGCCCCGGCCCGACCCGCGTCCCCGCAGCGCCCCGGCCCGCCGCCGTCACAGCTCGACGCGCAGTTCCTTCAGCCCCCTGATCACATAGCCCGGGTTCCACTCCGGCTCCGCCGCTAGCCGCAGGTCCGGCGCGCGGCGCAGCAACTCACCGAAGGAGGCGGCAAGTTCGACCCGGGCCAGCGGGGCGCCCAGGCAGAAGTGGATGCCTGCGCCGAAGGTGACGTGCGGGTTCTCCCGGCGGGCCAGGTCCAGGGTGTCGGGGGCCGGGAAGCGGGCCGGGTCGCGGTTGGCGGAGCCGAAGAGGAGGGCGACCTCGGAGCCGCGCGGAATGACCGTGCCGTCGATCTCGATGTCGTCGAGGACCCAGCGCTCGAACATCTGCAGCGGGGTGTCGTACCGCATCAGCTCCTCGATCGCCGTCGGGAGCAGCCCGTGGTCGGCGCGCAGGGCGGCCAGTTGCCCGGGGTGGCGCAGCAGGGTCCACCAGCCGTTCACCGTGGTGTTGACGGTCGCCTCGTGGCCCGCGTTGAGCAGCAGCACGCAGGTGGAGATCATCTCCTGTTCGCTCAGCCGCTCCCCCTCGTCGTGGGCGGCGATGAGTGCGGAGATCAGATCCGAACCGGGGTTCTTGCGCCGCTCCTTGATCAGCTCGCGCAGATACGCGGAGAAGTCGAGCGAGGCGCGGACGGCGGCGCGGGCGGTGTCGTCGGACGGATTGAGTTCGAACATGCCGCAAATCGCCGCCGACCAGGGCCGCAGCGGAGCACGGTCGGACTCCGGAATGCCGAGCATCTCGGCGATGACGGCCACGGGCAGCGGCTCGGCGACGGCCGTGAGCAGATCGCCGCCGCCCGCCTCGACGAACGAGTCGACCAGCTCGGCGGCCAGCCGTCGCACGGTCGGGACGAGTTGCTCGACCGTACGCGGGGTGAACGCCTTGGAGACCAGGCGCCGGATCCGGGTGTGGTCGGGGGCCTCCAGGTCGAGGAGCCCCTGCCCGTTGAGCGTGTGGAAGGGCTCGTGCTCGGCGGGTGGCGGCGTACGGCCGAACTCTTCGTGGGTGAAGCGGTGCAGATACGTACGGCCCAGGCGGCGGTCACGCAGCAGTGCGGATACATCGGCATGGTGCGGGACGAGCCACTGGTCGGTCGGCTCGAAGTAGTGCACCCGGCCGGCGGCACGCAGCGTGGCGTAGGCGGGGTACGGATCGGCGACGAACGCCGGGGACCAGGGGTCGAAGGGGGCATCGGCCGCGGAACGGGTAGACGGGTGCATAGACGGACGCTAACCGGACCCGTCGGCAGCCGGCCACCCGGCCCCGGCCCCTCAGGAAGGCGTGACCAGGCGGGCCTCGTACGCGAAGACGGCCGCCTGCGTGCGGTCACGCAGCCCCAGCTTCACCAGGATGCGGCTCACATGCGTCTTGATGGTGGACTCGGCGACCACCAGATGCGAGGCGATCTCCGCGTTGGACAAGCCCTGCGCGATGAGGACGAGCACCTCCGTCTCGCGCTCGGTGAGGTCGCCGATCCGGGCGAGGGCGGGCGGCCGCGGGGTTTCGGCGAGCTTCGAGAACTCATTGATCAGCCGCTTGGTGACGGTCGGGGCGAGCAGCGCCTCGCCGGATGCCACCACCCGTACCCCGTCGGCAAGTTGGCGGGCGGAGGCGTCCTTGAGAAGGAAGCCGGACGCCCCGGCGCGCAGCGCCTGGTACACGTACTCGTCGAGGTCGAAGGTAGTCAGCACCAGCACCTTGGCGTCCGCGTCGGCGGCGACGATCTCGCGGGTGGCCTCGATGCCGTTGAGTTCCGGCATCCGGATGTCCATCAGCACCACATCGGGGCGCAGCGCCGCGACCTGCGTGATGGCTTCCCGGCCGTCGACGGCCTCGCCGACGACCTCGATCCCCGGCATGGCGTTGAGCAGCACCGAGAAGCCCTCGCGGACCATCATCTGGTCGTCGACGATCAGCACCCGGATGAGCGGGGTGGTGGGACCGGCGGGGGTGGCGGGGATGGTCATGCCTGCTTCACCCGTTCCACCAGCGCCTCGGGCACCTCGGATGTCTCGGATGTCTCGGATGTCCCGCAGGTGGGTGGTACGGGGATGAACGCGGCGATCTCGTAGCCGCCCTCCTCCGTCGCCCCGGCCGTCATGTCGCCGTTCAGCATCGCGACCCGCTCCCGCATCCCCGTGATCCCGTGCCCGGCCCCCGGCGAAGGCTTCACCGGACCGGTCGGCGGCCCGTTGACGATACGCAGACCGAGTCCGCCCAGCACATAGCCGATCTCGACCTTGGCGGCGGCGCCCGGTGCGTGCCGCAGCGTGTTGCTGAGAGCCTCCTGAATGATCCGGTACGCCGACAGCTCGACGCCCTGCGGCAGTTCACGTACCGCGCCGGTGACCGTCTTCTCCGTCTCCAGGCCCGCCTCGCGCACATTGGCGAGGAGCCCGTCGAGCCGGGCGAGGTTCGGCTGCGGGGCATCCGGCGCCTGGTAGCCCTCGGCCCGTACGACGCCGAGGACCCGGCGCAGTTCGGTGAGAGCGGCAACCGCGTTCTCCCGGATCGTGACGAAGGCCTGCTCCAGCTCGGGCGGCGGATTCTCCACCCGGTACGGGGCGGCCTCGGCCTGGATCGCGACGACCGACATGTGGTGGGCGACCACATCGTGCAGCTCACGGGCGATGGTGGTGCGCTCCTCGAGCAGTGTGCGCCGGTCGCGTTCGACGGCCGTCACCGTGCGCTGCACGGTCACCTCGCGCTCCGCGTCGCGACGAATCTGCACCACGGCCACCACCAGCAGCGCGAACGCGGAGGCCATGGCAAAGACGGAGGTGGTCGAGGTGGGGCGCCAGCCGCCGAAGCTCTCCAGCACGGTGCCGAACGCCAAGGTGAAGCCCCACATCCAGGCGGCGGTACGAGGCCGGGTCCGGGCCGCGACCACGACCAGCACCGTCAGATGCGAGAGAAAGGTGCTCGGCGTCCAGGGCCAGATGCCACCGCTGGCGACCGCCGCGAACGGGGTGATCGCCAGCGACATCCAGAACGCGCCGACCGGCCTGACCAGGGTCATCAGTACGGAGATCACAGGGAGCAGCACGATCAGGATGAAGTCGGCCGCGACACGCAGAGCGAAGGAGCCCGCCGAGGCGAGGCCTATGAAGGCCGTGAACAGTGCGGCGGCCCCGACCAGCGCGTGGGGTGTCCAGGCGGCAGACTCACGCATCCGCTCCGGCAGCTGTCGCAACAGCGGCCCGTCGGTCCGCATCCGCTCCAGCGGACGGTAGGCGAAGGCGTTGCGGAAAAGGTCCCGCCACAGGCCGCCCAACGCCCCTGCGGCCAGTCGGAACTCGGGGCTTCTGCTCTTGGTCTCGGTCACGTTTCCAAGGTAGGGGCCGAATTGGCCCGGGTCGTCCGCAGCGATACGGATCCTGCGCCGTCCGTCGCAAGTACTACGGGACCGCACCGGCGCCGGACCCGCCCGCTCACCAGGCGAGCTGGGCGAGCTCCTCCGCCACCACCGCGCACGCGTCGCTGGCCGGGTCGATCAGCGGGTAGTGGCCGACGTCGGGCAGCAGGGTCAGGCCCACCGTCTCCCCCGCCTTCGCCGCCGCGTCGACGAACGCCTCCGAGACGGCCTGCGGCACATCGACGTCGGTGGTGCCCTGCACCACGGTGGTCGCGATCCCGGTGGGCAGCAGCACGGCCGGGTCGGCATGCGGGGCCCGTGCCTCGAAGTCCTCCTCGCGGCCGAGGAATTGACCGACCGCACCCGAGCACACATTCAGCTCGACGGCCGTGGTGAAGTCCGCGATCGGGGCGAGGGCGACGACGCCCCGCAACGGCGGCGGCGCGGGCAGCCGCCACGGCGAGCCCTCGGGCAGTACGTGCCGGGCGGCGGCCCACAGGGCGAGCTGCCCGCCGGCGGAGTGCCCGGTGACGACGATCCGCCGGGCGTCGGCCTGCGGGAGTTCCCGGGCCAGCAGAGCAGGCAGCGCGTCCATCGCCGCGGCGACATCGTCGAAGGTCTCCGGCCAACGGCCCGCGACCGGACCGGAACCCCGCTGCTGTGGGATCTCGCTGCCGCGCCGGTACTCGACACTGGCGACCGCGAAACCGCGCCGGGCCAGGAAGTCCGCGAACGGCGACATATGCTGCCGGTCGTACGGCGCCCGCCACGCTCCGCCGTGCACGACGACCACGACCGGCGCACCGGTCCGGCCGTCGCGCGGGGCGTAGAAGTCGATCAGCTGGTCGGGGTGGTTGCCGTAAGCGGCGGATGCATCGGGGGCGACGGGTGGATGCGAGAGTGCCGACGCGGTCTCGGCTGCGTCACGATCACGCGCGGCAGAATCCGACATGCTGCTCCAACCCGTCCTGTATCTGAGCCCACGAGCCCAACTGGCCTGACCTGCGGGGACGGTACCAGTACGGAAGGTCCCCGTCCCCGCAGACGGATCACGGCAGGGGCCCCTGGATCCCAGCTCCCACAGTGATTACGGGACAGCTCTCAGCCCCCCAGCACCTCACCCAGTACTCGCGCCGCCCGCTCGACGTCCGCGAACCCCACGTACAGCGGCGTGAACCCGAACCGCAGCACGTCCGGCCGCCGCAGATCCCCGACGACGCCCCGCGCGATGAGCGCGCTCATCACCGGTTCCGCATCGTCGCACCGCAGCGCGACCTGACTGCCGCGCTCCGCGTGCGTGGCCGGGGTGACGGAGGTGACCCGGCCCTCGGGCACATACGCGGCGACGCACTCCAGGAAGAAGTCCGTCAGCGCCAGGGACTTGGCCCGTACCGCCTCGATCGACACCCCGTTCCACACGTCCAGCGACGCTTCGAGCGCCAGCATGGAGAGGATGTCGGGAGTGCCGACCCGGCCCCGTACCGCACCGTCCGCCGGGGCGTACCCGGGCGTCATGCCGAACGGGTCGGCGTGCGACGTCCACCCGGGCAGAGGCGAGTCGAAGGCTGCCTGGTGGCGCTCGGCGACGTACAGGTAGGCGGGCGAACCGGGGCCGCCGTTCAGGTACTTGTACGTGCAGCCGACCGCGAGGTCCACGCCGTGCGCGTCGAGGCCGACGGGCAGGGCGCCCGCGCTGTGGCACAGGTCCCAGACGGCGAGGCCGCCCGCCGCGTGCACGGCCGCGGTGAGTCCGGGCAGGTCGTGGAGCCTGCCGGTGCGGTAGTCGACATGGTTGAGCAGGACGGCCGCGGTACGGGGGCCGAGGGCGTCCGGCACCTCGGCCGGGGCGACCGGGACGAGCCGGTGGCCGGTCATCCGGGCCGCGGATGCGGCGATGTATCCGTCCGTGGGAAATGTCGTCGCGTCGACGAGGATCTCGTCGCGGCCCTCCGCCGCGAGCCGGCTCGCGGCGACGACGGCCTTGAAGACGTTCACGCTGGTCGAGTCGCCGACGACGATCTGCCCGGCGGCGGCCCCGACGAGCGGGGCGATCCGGTCGCCGATCCGCTCGGGCGCGGTCCACCAGCCGCTCTCGTCCCAGGACCGGATGCGCAGCTCGCCCCACTCACGGGTGAGGACCTCCTGCACCCGGGCGGGTACGTGAGCGGGCAGCGCACCGAGCGAGTTGCCGTCGAGGTAGACGGTGTCGTCGAGGGTGAACAGCTTGCGCAGATCGGCGAGGAGGTCGGCGGCGTCGAGTGCCGCGGCCCGCGCGGCGAAGGTCTCAGACATGGCTGCGCGCCGTCCACAGCTCGGGGAAGACGTTCTTCGTGGCCCGTTTCTCCAGCCACGCGACGCCGGCAGAACCGCCGGTCCCGGTCTTCGAGCCCATCGCGCGCCGGGTGGCGAGGAGATGGTCGTTGCGCCAGCGCCACACCAGTTCACCGACGTCGGTGAGCACCTCGCCGAGCCGGACCAGCTCGTCGTGCTGGTCGGGGTTGGCGTAGATCTCCGCCCAGATGGCCTCGACCTCGGGGGACGGCTCGTACTTCTGCGTCAGGTCCCGGCCGAGCACGGCCTGCGGTACGGCATGGCCGCGCCGGGCGAGCAGGGCGAGCGTCTCGTCGTACAGACTCGGTTCGCCGAGCGCCTTCTCCAGCTCGGCGTGGACGCGGGGCGCACCCCGGTGCGGCACGAGCATGGACGCGGACTTGTCGCCGAGCAGGAACTCCATCCGCCGGTACATCGCCGACTGGAAGCCGGAGCCTTCGCCGAGGGCGGAGCGGTAGGAGTTGAACTGGGCGGGGGTGAGCTGGGCGAGCGGCGTCCAGGAGGCGTTGAGCGCCTCCAGTTCCCGCAGAGACCGCTTGAGCGCGTCGCGTGCGACGGGCAGCCGGTCCTCACGCAGGGCGTGCGCGGCGGTCTCCCACTCGTGGACGATGACGGTGAACCACAGTTCCATGACCTGGGTGGTGACCAGGAAGACCATTTCGCCCGGATCCTCGGAGCGAAGGTGCTGGAGATGGGTCAGGACATCCGCCTGGACGTAGTCCTCGTACGGAGTCGTTCCCGCGAAGTCGAGGTGCGGGGTCTGCGCACCGGTGGCTTCGGGGTCGGGGTGGATCGTCGACATTGCTGTCTCCTCGACACGAGCTTCCGGGTAGCGGTCCGCCCCTTCCGTGAGGTGATGGAGCTCCGGTCCCCTGCCCGCATCCTAAACGGAGCCCGCAGGAGCGCGCAGACCCCGCAGATACTGGTACATCTGCGGGGTCCGGAACGTCACAAGGTGTAGGTGTACGTGTACGTCCGGCCGAGGGGCACGCCCTAGCCGAGGGTCTCGGCGGCGGTCGGCGAGGAGTCGCGCAGGAACGTCGAGCAGCGCTCGTACTCCTCCTGCTCGCCGATCGCCCGGGCGGCCCGCGCCAGGGCGTGCAGGGCGCGCAGGAAGCCGCGGTTCGGCTCGTGCTCGAACGGTACGGGGCCGTGGCCCTTCCAGCCGGCCCTGCGCAGCGCGTCGAGGCCGCGGTGGTAGCCGGTGCGGGCGTAGGCGTACGACTCGATGACGCGGCCGCCCTCGAACGCCTCGTCGGCGAGCTGTGCCCAGGCCAGGGAGGAGGTCGGGTACTTCGCGGCGACGTCGGTGGGGGCCGTGCCGTTCGCGAGCAGCTCGCGCGGCTCCGGGTCGTCGGGCAGACGGGTCGGGGGAGGCCCCCCGAGCAGGTTCTCGTGGATCGACATGGGTTCAAGTGTGCCTGGCACACGCGCGCCGGGGGTACCCGGGCGCCGTGCGGAGGGGTCAGTTCGCGCCGGGGGTACCCGGGCGCCCCGCGGAGGGTCCGTTCGCGCCGGGGGTATCCGGACGCCGTGCGGAGGGTCCGTTCGCGCCGCGGGTACCCGGGCGCCCCGCGGAGGGTCCGGAGGGTCGGTTCACGCCCGGCTTCCCCGTCTCCTCGCGCGTGGGCTCCAGGGGCGGGGCGACGATGCCGCAGTGCACCGTGCACTCGGGGCACACCCTCTTCTGCTCGTCCGCCGTGACAGGAGGCTTACGTACGGTCGCCCAGGCGATCAGCGAGCCCAGCACGAGCAGTCCGGCACACATCGGCATGGCCCGCCGGAACGTCGCGGCGAACTCGTCCGCGTTCCGGTAGGCCTCCGGTCCCATCCCGGAGAGCAGCGGCAGCGCGGCCACCGCGATCAGCCCTGCGGCGCGGGCGGCCGCGTTGTTGATCCCGCTGGCGAGACCCGCCCGTGCGGTGTCCACGGAGGCCAGGACGGTTGCGGTGAGCGGTGCCACCAGGGTGACGAGTCCGACGCCGAGCACACCGACCGCGGGGAGCACATCGGTGAAGTAGGCGGAGACGGAGTTCGACCCCGGCCCGACCCGCAGCATCAGCAGCATCCCGGTGGCGGCGACCAGTGGGCCGACGGTGAGTGGGATGCGCGGCCCGATGCGCTGCCCCAGTTCGCCCGCGGAGGCGGAGAAGAGCAGCATCAGCACGGTCGTGGGCAGCAGGGCCGTGCCGGCGCCGAGGGCCGAGTACCCGGCCACGACCTGGAGCTGGATCGCGGAGAGGAAGAAGTAGCCGCCGAGCGCCGCGTACACACAGAGGGTGATGATGTTGACGACGGTGAACTGCCGGGACGCAAACACCGACGGCGGCAGCATCGGCTCCGTCCGCCGCCGCTCCACCTGCACGAACACCACCCCGAGCACGATCCCGCCGACGGCCGCCCCGATCACCAGCGAGGACGCCCCCTGTCCCGGCGCCTCGATCAGCGCGTAGGTCACCAGGGCGAGGGCGAGGGCGCCGAGCACGGCGCCCAGCACGTCGAAGCGCCCGTGCGCGTGGGGGTCACGCGATTCCGGGACGTGGCGCAGCGCCACCGGCAGACAGACCGCGGCGAGCGGCACGTTGAGCAGGAACACCCACCGCCAGCCGGGCCCGTCGACGAGCCAGCCGCCGACGAACGGCCCGATGGCGGCGCCCACCCCGCCGAACCCCGACCACAGCCCGACCGCGCGGGCTCGGTCGTCCGGATGGAAGCTCGCCTGGATCAGTGCCAGCGAACCGGGTGTGAGGAGCGCCCCGCCGATGCCCTGGAGGGCGCGGGCGGCGATCAGGACGGCCGCGTTCGGCGCGATGCCGCACATCACGGACGCGGCGGCGAACCAGACGACTCCGACGACGAAGACCCGCCGCCGCCCGTACCGGTCGCCGAGCGCGCCACCGAGGAGGATCAGCCCGGCGAGGGTCAGCATGTAGGCGTTGACGGTCCACTGGAGGGCGGCCAGATCGGTGCCGAGGTTCTTGCCGATGCGAGGCAGGGCGACGTTGATGACGGTGGAGTCGAGCATGGCCATGCTGGAGCCGAGGACGGTGGTGAGTACGACCCAGCGTCCCGTGGGGGAGGCGACGCGGATGGCTCCCGTCTCTGCGTCAGGCATACGAGCAGCATCCCCGCTCCCCGCCGGGAGGGCCATCGGGGTGGGGATGGCTCGGCAGCGTTCTGTCAGCCGGTCAGGGCGACGGAGGGGCGGCTGTTCCCCCGTCCGGTTCCGGTCCATGGGGAATCCGGCCGCGCGAACACCTGGACGACGAGTTCGCCGGCCTGTTCCATCGTCCGGGTGCTCCACGGGCGCTCCGGCGTCGAGCAACGCGGCGAGTGCGGCTGCCGCTCGGGCCGGGTCCGCCTCCGCCCCCCATGGCGGCCAGGTGCAGGGCGGTCCAGCCGTGCTCGTCGGTCGCTGTGGCCTCGGCCCCGGCGTCCAGCGCGGCCCGCAGCGGCGACGTCGCCGCAGCGGGCGGGATCGAACACAACCCAAAGCTGCTCCAGGCC
>NZ_JBEOVN010000176.1:0-15185 GCF_040295565.1 Streptomyces sp. NPDC002785
CCCGGCGGGGCGCGGCGTCACCGCTGAGGCCGCCGGGTCAGACCTCCAGGTCGGCCTCGATCCGCTTCAGCTGGTGGCGGGCCATCGCCAGGTTGGCGCGGCCCGAGTCCAGCACCAGATACAGGAACAGGCCGTTGCTGCCGCGGGCCTTGAGCAGCCGGATCAGGTGGTACTGGGTGCCGAGCGTGATCAGGATGTCCTCGATCTCGTCCTGGAGGCCGAGGTGCTCCATGGTGCGAAGCTTGGCGCGTACGACATCAGTGTTGCCCGCGGCCGCGACCTCCAGGTTGAAGTCCTTGCCGCCGCCGAGGGTGCCCAGCGCCATTCCGCTGGTGTAGTCGACGAGGGCGACACCGAGGGTGCCCTCGATGGACGTCATCGCTTCCTTCAGTGACGCTTCGGTGTTCGCCATGAGTGCTCGCTTCCTTTCCTGGCCGGCCGGGACGACCGGATCCGTGGGTTGCTTCCGGGTATGCGGTGTTACGTGCGGTGCGGCAGCGGGCCGGGCTGTGCGGGGCGTTGCTCGGGGGCGCGGGCCGGGGGCGCCGGCTGTGCGGCGCGTTCCAGTGCGGTGTCGACCAGTTCGCCGATACGGGCGCCTGCCCGGCGGCCCTCCAGATGGAGCCTGCCGACGTTGATCCGGTCCTCGGCCAGCAGTGTGAGGACGGCCGAGGAGCCTGCGGCGTACGTCGCGATGTAGCCGGTCTCGCCCCGTACGAGAAGTTCACGGAAGCCGCCCCGGCCGGTCGCCTCCGCCATCCGAATCGCGACGCCGAGCGCGGCCGCGGTCAGTGCGGCGACGCCCTCCGCCTCCACGCCCGGGGTGTCATGGGCCAGGACGAGACCGTCGGTGCTGGCCGCCAGGGCACCGGAGAGGAGCGGGACCCGGGCCCGTAACCGCTGGAGCTCGGCCAGGACATCCTGCACTTCGGCCTCGGGCACCATCAGCTGTCTCCTCCCGGCACGCTGTCTGAGCGCGCGTATCACAAGGCCTCCAATGCGTCTCGGAGCCGGCGCAGCAGCGCGACGTCGGGGTCGGCCAGGACCTCGGGAAGCGCGATCAGGCCCGGGGCGGTCGCGGCAGGCAACTCCCGTACCGCTTCGACCAGTCCGGCCGCGGCCAGGCGCCGCAGATCTACCAGGACGTGG
Source organism: Streptomyces sp. NPDC002785 (assembly GCF_040295565.1). NCBI lineage: Bacteria > Bacillati > Actinomycetota > Actinomycetes > Kitasatosporales > Streptomycetaceae > Streptomyces > Streptomyces sp. NPDC002785. Next base: position 1,150 of record NZ_JBEOVN010000176.1, read on the forward strand.
AACGCCGGCCTGCCCAGCTCCTGGGCGATGTCCGATGCGGTACGCACCCCGTCCACGAGATCGAGCACGCGGCGTCGGCCCGGCGGAACGGGTGCGTCGACGGGACGGTGCGTCCGTAGGAGCGGTGCGCTGTCGGTCACCGCGTCGGGCCAGATCCGCTCCAGCAGATCCCGGCGCCGGAGCGTCTCGCGCTGCACGGCATCGACGGGGACGGGGCGGACGGGGCCGATCCAGTGGGAGACCCCGTAGCGGAAGCGGGCCGGGGTCCGGGTGGGGGCCAGTGCGAAGAACGCCGCGTCGTACAGCGCGCCCAGGTGGCACAGCTCCAGTGCCCCGCCCGGCACCCGCCCGCTGTCCACCAGATAGCGGCCGACCCGCTGCCCGGCGCCCGCCCTGGAGACCGCCTCCCACCAGCCGTCGCGGTGCAGGGCTCCGCCCGTGGTGAGCAGGACGTCTATGCCGGGTGTCGCCGGGCTCTCGGCGTGCACCACTTGTCCCTCGGCGAGATAGAGGGTGCCGCGGTCGCGCATCAGGGCGCCTGTGGCGCGCTCGGCTGCGAGGCGCTGCAGCATGGGCGAGAGGGCCGTGACCGGGGTCGGGGCGGTTCTCATGCCAGGACCAGCCGCTCGGCCGTCTCGCCCAGCCGTATCCGGGCGAGGGCCAGATTGCCCTCCGCGCGGTCGAGCCACAGATGGACGAAGACGCTGCTGTCGAAGGCCGTCTCGACGAAACGGAGGATGTGGTACCCGGAGCGGGTGGTGACGATGACGTCCTCCACCGGGAGCGGCGCTCCCGTAACAGCCTTGTCCGGTAAGGAGGTTGAAGGTCCGGTGGCCTCCAGCGCGAAGACCGGCTGCTCGGCCGCCATCCTCGCGACCTCGGCCGTCTCCGCGGCGGTGGCCTCGTGATCACCGTTGGGTGATTCGCCGATGGTGCCTAGGGCGAGGCCGCTCGTCCAGTCGACCACCGCGGCGCCGCGCGCGCCGGGCAGCCTCATGACTTCGAGCAGGCACTCGTCGATTCCGGGCACGCGCACTCCCCTCCCGACGTGGGTACGGCTGTAACCCTGAGGCTACGCAACGTGCTCGCCCCGGGTGGGGGTTCTGGCATTTTCCACAGGTACATGCGCAAGAGATCTTCGAACGGCGCCCCGGTGGTGTGCCGGGGTGCCCTGTGCGCGGGGCGGGCGGGTGCTGTTCGCCCCGGCATCGGCACGGGGCTGTTGACTAAAGGTATTCAGGCCATCAGGATATGAATAGAAGATTTAGACCGACCGGCACATGGGGGTGGGAGAAGGAGCGGGGCTGGGTGCGTGCAGCTGCAAGGCGGAGGATTGAGCCAGATGGGGTCTCCCCTGCTCGAGCGCAGTCGAGAGCTTGGGGAAGGAGCCATGGTGATTGACGACAACGCGGCAGATGTGCGTGACCGGCCTCGCGACGCCGCCTCCCATGTGCCGGTCGGTCTTACCAGTCGCGAGGAGGCATCGCCATGTCAGGACCCCGCCCCGTACGGGCACCGCGCGGTACGGAACTGAGCGCCCTGGGATGGCAGCAGGAGGCCGCCCTGCGCATGCTGCAGAACAACCTTGACCCCGAGGTCGCCGAGCACCCCGACAAGCTCGTCGTCTACGGCGGCACAGGCAAGGCGGCCCGCGACTGGCGCTCGTTCGACGCGATGGTGCGCACGCTGCGGACGCTCAAGCAGGACGAGACGATGCTCGTCCAGTCCGGGCGCCCGGTCGGCGTCATGCAGACGCACGAGTGGGCGCCGCGGGTCCTGATCGCCAACTCCAACCTGGTGGGCGACTGGGCGAACTGGGAGGAGTTCCGCCGCCTGGAGGCGCTCGGGCTCACCATGTACGGCCAGATGACCGCCGGATCGTGGATCTACATCGGTACGCAGGGCATCCTGCAGGGAACGTACGAGACGTTCGCCGCCGTCGCGGCGAAGAAGTTCAACGGGACGCTGGCCGGCACGATCACACTGACCGCCGGGCTCGGCGGTATGGGCGGCGCCCAGCCGCTCGCCGTGACCATGAACGACGGCGTCGCGATCTGTATCGACTGCGACCCGCGCGCCATCGAGCGCCGGATCGAGCACCGCTACCTGGATGTGCGCGCCGACTCCCTGGAGCACGCGCTCCAGCTGGCCACCGAGGCCCGGGACGCCCGCAAGCCGCTCTCCATCGGTCTGCTGGGCAACGCGGCGGAGCTGCTGCCGCGGATGCTCGCCGAGGGCGCACCGATCGATATCGTCACCGACCAGACCAGCGCGCACGACCCGCTCTCGTACCTCCCGCTCGGCGTCGACTTCGACGACATGGCCTCGTACGCCGCCGAGAAGCCCGCCGACTTCACCCAGCGCGCGCGGGAGTCGATGGCCAGGCACGTCGAGGCGATGGTCGGTTTCATGGACGCCGGGGCCGAGGTCTTCGACTACGGCAACTCGATCCGCGGCGAGGCCCAACTCGCCGGGTATGCGCGGGCCTTCGACTTCCCGGGCTTCGTTCCCGCCTACATCCGGCCGCTCTTCTGCGAAGGCAGGGGCCCGTTCCGCTGGGCGGCGCTGTCCGGTGAGGCGTCCGACATCCACAAGACCGACAAGGCGATGCTCGAACTCTTCCCGGAGAACGAGTCCCTGCACCGCTGGATCAAGATGGCCGGTGAGCGCGTCCACTTCCAGGGGCTGCCCGCCCGGATCTGCTGGCTCGGCTACGGCGAGCGGGACCGCGCCGGTGAGCGGTTCAACGACATGGTGGCGAGCGGTGAGCTGGCCGCTCCGCTGGCGATCGGGCGCGACCACCTGGACTGCGGCTCCGTGGCCTCCCCGTACCGGGAGACCGAGGCCATGCTCGACGGGTCCGACGCGATCGCCGACTGGCCGCTGCTGAATGCCATGGTCAACGTGGCGTCGGGGGCCTCCTGGGTCTCCATCCACCACGGCGGCGGCGTCGGCATGGGGCGCTCCATCCACGCCGGGCAGGTGACCGTCGCCGACGGTACGAAGCTGGCGGGCGAGAAGATCCGCCGGGTGCTCACCAACGACCCGGGCATGGGCGTCATCCGGCACGTCGACGCCGGGTACGACATCGCGGAGTCCGTCGCCGCGGACAAGGGCGTGCGCGTACCGATGACGGAGGGGCAGTGACCCGGGAAAGGGGTGCGGCCGGGGACGGCGCATCCTCGTTCCAGGCCATGTGGCGGGAGTTCCTGCCGGTCGGCCGGCATCAGGACAGCGGGGGCTACCGCCGCTACGCCTGGACCGGGGCCGATGCCGACTGCCGTGCCTGGTTCCGGGCGCAGGCCGAAGCACGCGGGCTCACCTACGAGGTCGACCGGAACGGCAATCAGTGGGCCTGGCTCGGCGACCCCCTCGCCAGGGACGCCGTAGTCACCGGATCGCATCTCGACTCCGTACCGGACGGCGGCGCCTTCGACGGGCCGCTCGGTGTGATCTCCTCCTTCGCCGCGCTCGACGAACTCCGCAGCAGGGGAGCGGAGTTCACCCGGCCGCTGGCCATCAGCAACTTCGGCGACGAGGAGGGGGCCCGCTTCGGACTCGCCTGTGTGGGCTCCCGGCTCGCCGCCGGACAGCTGACCGTCGAGGCGGCACACCAGCTCCGCGACGGTGACGGCATCACCCTGCCGCAGGCCATGGAGGCGGCCGGATACGACCCCGACGCCATCGGCCCCGACCCCGAACGCCTCGCCCGTATCGGTGCGTTCGTCGAGCTCCATGTCGAGCAGGGGCGCGCCCTCGACCTCACCGGCGACCCGGTCGGCATCGCCTCCGCGATCTGGCCGCACGGGCGCTGGAGGTTCGACTTCCGGGGCGAGGCCAACCATGCGGGCACCACCCGGCTGGTCGACCGGCGCGACCCGATGCTCACGTACGCCGAGACCGTGCTGGCCGCCCGCCGCGAGGCGGAGCTCGCCGGAGCCGTCGCCACCTTCGGCAAGATCAGTGTCGAGCCGAACGGTGTCAACGCCATCCCCTCCCTCGTCCGCGGCTGGCTCGACTCCCGCGCGGCCGACCAGGACCGCCTCGACGCCGTGGTCGGCGGCATCGAGCGGGCCGCCCGGGAACACGCCGAGCGGGCCGGGATCGACCTCGATGTCGTACGGGAGTCCTTCACGCCCGTAGTGGAGTTCGAGCACGCCCTGCGCGACGAGCTCGGCAAGATCCTGAGGGGCCGGGGCGACACCGACCGCGCCGTACCCGTCCTCGGCACCGGCGCCGGACACGACGCGGGTATTTTGTCCGCTTCGGTCCCTACCGCCATGCTGTTCGTACGGAACCCCACCGGGATCTCGCACTCGCCGGCCGAGTACGCCGCCGAGGACGACTGCGTGGCCGGGGTGATCGCTCTCGCCGATGTACTGGAAGGTCTCGCGTGCAGCTGACAACGGAGCCGACGGGCGGGCCCGTCACCGTGACGTACTGGTTGTCCCACGCCTGGCTCGGCTCCCATGTCGAGCCGGGCGTCGCTCTGGACGTGTCCGGCGGGATCGTCGCGGGCGTCCGCACCGGCGTCGCCACCCCGCCGCCGGGCGCCACCGTGCTGCGCGGGCTCACCCTTCCCGGGCTCGCCAACACCCACTCGCACGCCTTCCACCGCGCCCTGCGCTCCACCGTCCAGGTCGGCTCCGGCACCTTCTGGACGTGGCGCGAGACGATGTACCAGATCGCCTCCCGGCTCACCCCCGATTCGTACTACGACCTCGCCCGTGCCGTGTATGCCGAAATGGCCCTGGCCGGCATCACCGCGGTCGGCGAATTCCACTATCTGCACCACGCGCCGGGCGGCACCCCATACAGCAACCCGAACGCGATGGGCGAGGCGCTGATCGCGGCGGCGGGCGCGGCCGGTATCCGGATCACGCTGCTCGACACCGCCTACCTCTCCGCCGGATTCGGCCGCCGCCCCAGTCAGTACCAGGAGCCCGATCAGCACCAGCTGCGCTTCTGTGACACCACCGCGGACGCCTGGGCCGAACGCGCCTCCCTCCTCAAGGGCAGTGACCACGCCCTGATCGGTGCGGCCATCCACTCCGTACGCGCCGTCCCGGCCACGCAGCTCGCCACCGTGGCCGCCTGGGCCGAGGAGCGGCAGGCCCCGCTCCACGTCCACCTCTCCGAACAGACCGCGGAGAACGACGCCTGTCTCGCTGCCCACGGATGCACGCCCACCCGGCTCCTCGCCGACCACGGGGTCCTCGGCCCGCGCACCACCGGCATCCACAACACCCATCTCACCGGCGAGGACATCGCGCTCCTCGGCTCCTCGGAGACCGGCACCTGCATGTGCCCCACCACGGAACGCGACCTCGCCGACGGAATCGGTCCCGCCATCGCCCTCCAGCGCGCAGGCTCGCCGCTCTCCCTCGGCAGTGACAGCCATGCCGTGATCGACCTCTTCGAAGAGGCCCGGGCGATGGAGCTCAACGAACGTCTGCGCACCCGGGCACGCGGTCACTGGTCGGCGGCCGCGCTGCTGCGCGCCGCGACGGTCGACGGACATGCCGCGCTCGGCCGGCCCCGGGCGGGCACCCTCGAGCCCGGTGCACCCGCCGATCTGGCGACCGTTGCCCTGGACTCCGTCAGAACAGCGGGGCCGGTGCCCCGGCTTGCTGCCGAAGCCGCCGTATTCGCCGCCTCCGCAGCTGATGTGCGGCACACGGTCGTGGCCGGCCGGCACATCGTCCGCGACGGGCGGCACACGCTGGTCGAGGACGTCCCCGCAGCGCTCGCCTCGGCCATCGGCGCACTGCATCGCTGAGCACACCGACCCGGAGACCGTCGATCCGCAGACCGCCGTGCGGGGCGCCCCGACCGGCGCCTCGCAGGCCCACCGACAGGCCGCCCCGCAAGCCGATACACAAGGAGAGCAGTCTCCCGATGACGACGACCGCCATCACCAACATCGCCAGTCTGGTCACCAACGACCCCTCCCTCTGCCTGGATTCCCCCCTGGGTCTGATCCATGACGCGGCCGTCGTCATCGAGGGCGACCGGGTCGTCTGGACCGGTGAGTCAAGCAAAGCACCCGCCACTGACAACGCCGTCGACGCGGGCGGCCGGGCGGCGATTCCCGGCTTCGTCGACTCCCACTCCCACCTCCTGTTCGCGGGCGACCGCACCGAGGAGTTCAACGCCCGGATGTCCGGCCGCCCCTACAGCGCGGGCGGCATCAGGACCACGGTCGCCGCCACCCGCGCCGCCACCGACGAGGAACTCTCCGCCAACGTCGTCCGCTACCTCGGCGAGGCGCTGCGCCAGGGCACCACCACATTCGAGACCAAGTCCGGCTACGGTCTCACCGTCGAGGACGAGGCCCGCGCCCTGCGCATCGCGGCTCAGCACACCGATGAGGTCACCTACCTCGGCGCCCACATCGTCTCCCCGGACTACGCCGACGACCCGGCCGGCTACGTCGACCTGGTCACCGGAGCGATGCTCGACGCCTGTGCCCCGTACGCCCGTTGGGTCGACGTCTTCTGCGAGAAGGGCGCCTTCGACGGCGACCAGGCCCGCGCCATCCTCACCGCCGGCCGGGCCAAGGGCCTGCATCCCCGCGTCCACGCCAATCAGCTCAGCCACGGGCCCGGCGTCCAGCTCGCCGTCGAACTCGACGCCGCGTCCGCCGACCACTGCACCCACCTCACCGATGCGGACGTCGATGCCCTGGCCCAGGGCAACACCGTCGCCACCCTGCTCCCCGGTGCCGAGTTCTCCACCCGGGCCACCTGGCCGGACGCCCGCCGCATCCTCGACGCGGGCGCCACCGTCGCACTCTCCACCGACTGCAACCCGGGCTCGTCGTTCACGTCCTCCATGCCCTTCTGCGTCGCCCTGGCCGTACGCGACATGGGCATGACCCCGGACGAAGCCCTCTGGTGCGCCACCGCGGGCGGCGCGGCGGCCCTGCGCCGTACGGACATCGGCCGCATCGCCCCCGGCGCCCGCGCCGACCTGGTCCTCCTCGACGCACCCAGCCATGTCCACCTCGCCTACCGGCCGGGCGTCCCGCTGGTCCACGCGGTCTGGCAGCGCGGCGAGCGCGTCGTCCGAGCGCCGGCCGACGCAGCCCGGCGTCTGTGACAAGGCGCCCATGACGCGCCGTCAAACATGCGGAAGGACCCGCCCTTTGCCGGGCAGGTTCTTCCGCAAGGGGCTCGCGGCGCGTCATGCGGGTGCTACCGCGGGCACGCGATATGCCCGTTCACTCCTCCAGGGTCAGGCCCTTGCGGAGCTTGACGAGCGTGCGGGAGAGCAGCCGCGACACATGCATCTGGGAGATGCCCAGCTCCTCGCCGATCTCCGACTGCGTCATATTGGCGACGAACCGGAGCGAGAGGATGGTGCGGTCGCGACCCGGCAGCGAGGCGATCAGCGGCTTCAGCGACTCGACGTACTCGATGCCTTCGAGTCCGTGGTCCTCGTAGCCGATACGGTCCGCCAGCGAGCTTTCGTGCTCGTCCTCCTCGGGCTTGGCGTCCAGCGAGCTCGCGGTGTACGCGTTGCTCGCGGCCATGCCCTCGACGACCTCGTCGTCGGTGATGCCGAGGCGGTCGGCGAGCTCGCCCACGGTGGGTGAACGATCCAGCTTCTGGGCGAGCTCGTCGCCCGCCTTGGCCAGGTCGAGCCGCAGCTCCTGCAGTCGGCGCGGTACGCGCACGGACCAACTGGTGTCGCGGAAGAAGCGCTTGATCTCGCCGATGATGGTCGGCATCGCGAACGTCGGGAACTCCACGCCACGGCTGAGCTCGAAGCGGTCGATCGCCTTGATCAGGCCGATGGTGCCGACCTGGATGATGTCTTCCATCGGTTCGCTGCGGGAGCGGAACCGGGAGGCGGCGAACTTGACCAGGGCCAGGTTCAGTTCGACGAGCGTATTGCGGACGTACGAGTACTCGTGGGTGCCCTCTTCGAGGGATTCGAGCCGCCCGAAAAGTGTCTTCGACAGGGCCCTGGCGTCCAGCGCCCCCACTTCGTCGTAGGGCGGGATCTCGGGAAGACCTTCGAGACCGTCGGTGAAGCCGTGGTTGTCGACGCTGTCCACGGAGGTGCTGCTGTTGCGCGTGCCGTCTTTGGCGCTCGCGGCGGGGGAGTCTGAGTGGGTCAGTCCCTGAGGACATGCTGACATCGCGTCGTGGGTACGCGGTCCGTCGAGCCGGGGTGACATGATCGCCTCCATCGTTCTCGGCATATGGCTGCCGATGCCCATACGTTTTTCCTGCGGTGAAGCGGCGCCTCCAAAGCCGGCCGTGTTGTGGGTGTCCCCCTACCCTTACCCGGTTTGGATGGGCAGTTACAAGCTCCAATTGAGGCCATATGTCCGGTTTGTTGAGGTCTTCGAGTACCACGTGGCGTACGGAACGCGTACTGTTTCAGGAACGTCAGTGACGGCTACAACGAATCTGCGCACGCTGAGACGCAGGCAGTGACGACGGCGAAGAGGGACGGGCATGGACCGCGGGACGGTCGGCAGTGCGAATCGGGGTCGGCTTCAGGTCGAGGCCCGTACCGAGGGGCGCAGCGAGGTCGTGACGCCGGTGGGTGAGCTGGATCACCACACGGCGGATCTGCTGCGGGAACCCCTGGAGAGCGCGGTCGAGCAAGGGCGAGTACGCCTGGTGGTCGACTGCTCGCGACTCGAATTCTGTGATTCCACCGGGCTCAATGTGCTGCTCGGTGCCCGCCTCAAGGCGGAGGCGGCCGGGGGAGGGGTCTATTTGGCCGGAATGCTGCCGGTGGTGGCGCGGGTCTTCGAGATCACCGGGGCCGAGGCGGTCTTCACCGTCCATGACTCCCTCGAAGCGGCCCTGGACACGTGATCGTGGCGCGTTTCGCGCCCCTGGGTACCTCAGGTGTTGCCCGTGTCACGCGATCCGCGTAGACGAAGCGGGTGTTGTCACGATTCGGCCGGGCAGGAGAGACCCGGTGGAGTCGTGCGCGGCCCGCGCACTCTGTATCTGTACTTGTAACTGTTCAATGGCGACATGGTGAATCGGTGAGGTGAAGCGCTGATGAGCACCACCCGGCAGCATCCGCCGGGCGACCTCGGCCGCGAGCCGGAGGGCGCCGGCGTGGGCGCGGACGCGGGCGCCGGTGCGGCCTCCCCCGAGCCGGTCGAGCGGCAGTGGCGCACGTTGTCGCTGCGGGGAGTCGGCGGCATCGTGCCGACGGCCCGCGACTTCGCCCGCCGGGCGCTTCACGACTGGGGCTGGCTCCCCGCGACGAGCGCCGACGGCCGGGCCGCCGCCGAGGACGTGCTGCTGGTCGTCTCCGAGCTGGTCACCAACGCCTGTCTGCACGCGGACGGTCCCGAGGAACTGCGTATCGTGTGCACGGCGAAGGTGCTGAGGGTGGAGGTCGTCGACGGCGGTGCGGGACAGCCCGCGCCGCGCACCCCGCACCGGGCCGGCCGGCCCGGCGGGCACGGCATGTTCATCGTGCAGCGGCTCTGCCTGGACTGGGGCGTCCTGCGGGTGGCGGGCCGAGCAGGCAAAACCGTCTGGGCGGAGCTGGCCGCCCCCGCGTAGTGCCCGGTTCGGGACATGGGGGCGCACGGCCCCGCATTTGCACCTTTGAAGAGCGCGCCGGATCGGCGCGCTCTTTGTCTTCCCTCCACAAGGCGCCGGGCGTACCTTGAGCGCCGATCTGATGTGTCGTCAGTAACGTGCTTCGGTGAGAGGCGGCGCGCGGCGACTTCCGGCATGAGGGGAACTCGAAGTGTCCTACCAGAAGCGAACAGCTCTCGCGCTGGCGTCCGCGCTGGCGGGCACGGTGGTGCTGATGGCCGCGCCCGCCGCCCACGCCACGGTCGTGGACGTCGACTACCAGTGCAAGACCCCGATCGGGGACAAGAGTGCCGTGTCTCCCATCGACATCAAGAGCGTCAGGAGCGGTGGCGGCTACAAGCTCACGATGTCCTTCCAGAAGGGCGTATCGTCCAGCCCCGTCGAACTGGGCAAGGGCGCGATGAGCCCCAGTGCGGTCATCAAGGTGGGGGGCGCGGACTCGGGCCAGGTCCAGGTCTCCGGCGCGCCGAACTCCGTGGCCATTCCCGCCAACACCCCCATCAAGATCAATGAGCTGTCGGGTACGTACACCCCGAAGAAGAGCGGCAAGGTGAACTTCACCGCCGGTGTGCTGACCATCAAGGCGCTGGGTACGACCACGACCTGCACCCCCTCCAACAGTCCGGGGCCGTCGCTCCAGCTCGACGTGACGGCCGCGGGCAACGCGCAGAGCACCCCGGACAACGGCGGGCAGCTGCCGAAGACCGGTCCGCTCGACTCGGCCGTGGCGCTGGGCACGCTCGGCGGCACGGTGCTGCTGACCGGTGCGGCCGGAGTGCTCTGGCTGACCAGGCGCGGGCAGGGGGCCGTGGGCCGATAGGGCGTTTCCTCCGGATCGGGCCGGATCCGGAAGAAAGGCCCCCGCCCCACGATCCCGCCGCCGCCGTCACGCACCAGGGAGCCGCCCATGCCGTCGCCGACCGGTCACGCCGCCCGACTCGCCCTCGCCGTACTGCTGTTCACCTTCGCCATGACCCCGGTGGCCGGTGCCGCGGCTCGGACTCCGCCGCCCGCGAGCCCCGCGTCGTGGACGGCGCAGCCCGCGACGAGCGGTTCCGGCACGGACGGCGGCAGACCGTACTTCTACCTGGAGGGCCCGCCCGGCACCGTCCTGCAGGACCGGCTCTCCGTCACCAACTCCGGTACGGCCCCGGTCACCGTGCGACTGCGCGGCGCCGACGCGTACAACGCCGAGGACGGCGGCTTCGCGGTACGCGGCGCCGTGGGCTCAACCGGGACCGGCGCATGGCTGCGGACCGCCGCCGCCGAGGTGACCGTGCCGGCCCGCACCCGCGCCGATGTGCCGTTCTCCGTCACGGTGCCGACGAGCGCGACGCCCGGCGACCACCCCGGCGCGATCGTCGTGCGGAGCGGAGACCGCTCGGTGGGCGTACGGGTCCGACTGCGGGTCGGCGGGCCGACGCTGGCCGCACTCACCGTCGAGGACGTCACCGTGTCCGGGCGGACCATCCACTACACGCTGGTCAACCGCGGCAACACGGCGCTGGCCCCGCGGATCTCCGTCGGCGCCGACGGAGTGTTCGGGACGCTGCTGCGGCGCGAGGCACGCACGCTGCCGGTGGGACTGCTGCCCGGACAGCGCGTCAGGCTCAGCGAACCGTGGCGGGACACCCCGGCCCTCGATTCGGTGACCGTACGGCTGCGCGTCACGGCGGCGGGCGGCGCGCACAGCGAGGCGACGGCCCGTGCGGTCTTCGTCCCGTGGGTGCCGGTGGCCGGTGGCGCGCTGCTGCTCCTGGCCGCCGTCGCCGCGGGTGCGTACGTGTACCGGCTGCGGCGCTCATGCGGACGGCCACCGGACGACGACGGGCCCGGACAGCCATCGGGAGATCAACGGCACGCCGAGAGAAGGCACTTGGTGAAGGCGGGAGCGGAATCGTGACTGGACAGGCCGGACCGGCATCACTCCGGAGCGGCGGCCGCCGGTGGGCGGCCGCGCTGCTCGGCGCACTGCTGCCCACCCTGCTGATGCTCTCCGCGACCGGCGCCGACGCGGCGGGTACGAGGGCCGCGGACGCGAAGCCCGTGGTCACCCTCTCCAAGCAGCAGGCGGGCAAGGGCGGTGGCATCACCGTCAAGGGCAGCGGCTGGCGTCCGAACACGCTGCTGATGATGCTGATCTGCGGACAGTCCACGCCGGACCGCGGTGTGATCGGCGGCACCAACTCCTGTGCCAACGCCGAGGGCCGTGCCGTCACCACCGGCACCAAGGGTGATTTCAGCAAGAAAATGCCGGTCGCCGAGCCGCCCGCACCCTGCCCCTGCGTGGTGCATGTCGCCTCCGTCACCGGGGAACAGGCCACCGCCGACGCCATGTTCGTCGTTGCCGGCCACCCGGTCGCCGCACTGCCGAAGGAGAGCGAGGGTGGCAGGCTCGCGGTGCTGGCCACCACCCGGCTGGAGGGCGACAGCGGGATCCTCACCTGGTTCGGCGCCCCGCCCTCCCGGCAGCTGGTCTTCACCGTGGGCAACCTCGGCTCCGCTCCCGTCAAGGACCCGGTCTTCCGGATCGGCACCGCGCACGGCGTCCTCGCCCCGCAGTGGGAGGAGCGGCAGTGGCGCGGCACCATCGAGTCCGGCCGCAAGGCGCAGATCAAGCTGCCGGTCGAACTGACGGCGGGCGCCCACGGCGACTACCAGGTCTCGCTGAAGTACGGCAGCAAGGTGCTGGCCGAGCAGCCGTGGGGGGTCGGCCGCCCCTGGGGCGTCACCGTCTTCTGGATCCTGCTGTGTGTCGTCGTACCGGCCGCCGTGTTCCGGATCGGCATGGCGATCGTCGACAAGGTACGTCCCCGCACCTCACGCACCCCGGTCCGCGCCGGGCGCCACCGCCCCCCACGACTGGCCGATGCGACCGCCGGGCTCCCGAAGCCGCGCCGCTCACCGGGGCCCGCTGAGAGCCCCGCGGCCGAGCCCAGCACCACGGCCGTGCTGCCGTGGTTCACACCGGATTCCGCACCGTCAGAGAACAGACCGACGACGAAGGGACATTCGTGAGTACGCAACGCAGGACGGTCGCGGCGGGAGTCGCGATGATGCTCGGCGGCGCGGGCATGCTGCTGGCCGCGAGCCCGGCCCAGGCCGCCGACGTCTCGTACAGGACGGAGTGCGTTCCCCCGCCCATCTCCGGACTGCCGCCCGTGCAGGGCACCACCAAGGTGCAGCTGACCGTGCCGGCCGAGGCAAAGGTCGGGGACACCGTCGAGGTGGTGTGGAAAACGGTCCAGGCCGCTTCCAACAACCCCGACGTCCTCGACCTGGACAAGGACACGGTCAAGCCGACCGGCACCGTCAAGGTGGGCGGCGCCACCACGGGCACCCTGCAGATGGAAGGGCCGCGGCAGAACCCGCCGATCCCCAAGAACAGCGCCATGGTGCTGCCCGACATGAAGGGCACGCTGAAGCTGGAGAAGGCAGGTGAGATCACGCTGACGCCGGACGCGTACAACATCAACGTCTCCAAGCCGATCTCCACGGACACCAAGTGCATCCCGAAGGAGACGGTGCAGCCGGGCGCGACCATCAAGGTCACGGACGGCGGCGGAGCCACGACGGGAGGCGGTACGACCACCGGCTCCACCGCCGGTTCCACCACAGCGGGCGGTACGACCGCGGGCACAACCACCGGCGGCACGGCGACCGCGGGCGGCACCACTGCGGGCGGTACCACCTCGGGCTCCGGCGGCGGCACCGGCCAGACCGACTTCCCCGGCAAGGAGGTCTCGGTCAACTTCGCCTGTACGTCCCCGGGACCGGCCGGCATCGCCTCCAAGGTGACGATCAACGCCAAGAAGAGCGGAGGAAGCTACGCGCTCACGGTGAAGACGGCCAAGGGCGTGATGGACAGCCCGGCCGCGCTGCCCGCCGGTGCGCTCAAGCCGTCCATGGACATCGTCATCGGCGGCGCCGACAAGGGCTCGGTGAAGGTCACCGGACCCGCCAACGCCGAGCCGCTGGAGCAGGGCAAGCCGGTCGATCTGTCCGACATGACCGGCACCTACAAGCCCGGCGCGTCCGGGAAGTCCACGCTCAGCCCCGGCACCCTGACGATCGATGTCACCCTGGGCTCCTCGAAGATCAACATCCCCTGCAAGGTCAAGGGTTCGGTGACCCCGTCGCTGGAACTCGACACCACGGCCCAGCAGGGCGGCGCCTCCGGCGGCACCACCACGGGCTCCACAGGCTCCACAGGTTCCACAGCAGGTGGCACGGACTCCGGCGGCGGACTGGCCGCCACCGGGGCGGAGGACAACGGCACCCTGCGCGCACTCGGCCTGGTCGCGGGGACGGCGATCCTGCTGGGCGGCGCCGTGTTCACCTTCACCCCGTGGCGCAGGCTGCGCGGCACCAGGTGAGCTGAGCTCCGTACGGATGCACGCGAAGGGCCGCTGCACCGACGCGTCGGGGGAGGGGGCCAGCGGTGCGCCGGGG
>NZ_JBEOVN010000177.1:0-14961 GCF_040295565.1 Streptomyces sp. NPDC002785
CGCCTTCGGGCGGGGAGGGAATCCGATCCTGAACCCTGCGGCGCGGAGCGCCGCAGCATCGCTCCGGAATGCTGCCCTGCCCTGCTCAGGCGGGGTGCTTCTGGTTCTCGATGTAGTCCTTGACTACTTGGAGTGGTGCGCCGCCGCAGGATCCGGCGAAGTAGGAGCCGGACCAGAAGCGGCCGTGCATGGTGGCCCGGTTCACGTGGCCGGTGAACTCGGCGCGCAGGTAGCGCGAGGAGACGCCCAGCGCGCCGTGGAGGCCGGGATCCCGTTCGGCTGGGTGACTGCCGATGCCGTCTACGGCCAGACAAGCCGAATCTCTACCAAGTCCGCGGCTATACCGCGTGGTACCGGCACATAACTCTCTCCATGGCTGCTCTCGCCTTCCTCGCTATCCTGCGGGCGGAGGCAAAAAAGGGGATCCCGAAACCGGAAGCGATCAATCCCTCATACCCGTGACCATGAACGAGGCCCGGCGTCTTTTCAACCGCATCTCCTCTCCCCTCCACCACGGCACCCAGCACGTACTCGCCTGGTCCCTATGGCGAAGAAAGAGCCAAGCCCGAGCCCGCATCAGCCACTACAAACGCAGAGGACATCACGGAGTGTCGTTGCAGTACTAGCACCATGGAACACTCCGTGCCGTGCCCTTGGCTTTGAGACATGAGCTGTCCGACTCCGGGGAACCCGGGTCGCGTGACGAGGCCGCTCGCCTCGGGCCAGAGGACTCAAGAGACGGTCTTCCGCCGTCCCGCGACGCCACATCGGCAGCCGGCATCATCGATCGGGGCCACCCGAGGTAGGTCTCGGCTTCGGCAATCGCATCGCGGGTGGTGCGCTGCCCCATCAGCACACACAACGTGTACGCGACATCCTCGAGGTGTCGGCGGCTGGGCTGATCGTGCGGCTCTGCCAGAACGACGACCTCCCACGCGCGATAGCGCCGCAGCAGCGAATCGACCAGGGACTTGTCCGGGAGCAACATCGTGGCTCCTTCTCCCGCCCCCATGTGCCGGTCGGTCTTGGGCTGGGTGGCGGCGCACGCCCCTGGGGGTCGACGGCACCACTCGGCCCAAGTAGGTGGCCCCGAGCTGATGCGGCGATGCTTTCCTCAACGGAAGGCAGGCTGAAAACCGGGTGGGGCAATCAGCCTCGGCGGCCCAGCGTTGCCATCGCCGGGGACGCGCACCCGCCGAACGTCAGCGAATTTCACCGCAACGAATCCTGACGCCTGGTGCCGGCCGCGCGGCCGGCACCAGGCCGCGCCCCGGCGGCTGTGAAGCCCGGATGCGATCGCCCCGGGTGCGCGGCCCCATGCAGGTCCTACCGTCCGGACTTCTTCAGCCGCTCAGCCGCCTTTGCCGCGGTCTCCTGGGCTTTGCCCGTCAGCTTCTCGCCGCGGCCCTCTGCCTGCATGTCCTTGTCGTCCATGGCACCGCCGGCGGTTTCCTTCAGCTTGCCCTTGACCTGCTTTGCCTTTGCCTTTGCCTTACCCATGACGATTCTGCCCTTCACTGTCGGGGGGCTGACCTATCCACCTTGCGTCGATCACTCTGAGGCCGCAATCGGTGAGGTGTCGCGGAGCGATCCGCCTGCCCGGTTGCTCTCGAAGTTCGAGGCGGGAGACGGCGTCGGAGTGGGAGTGTCGGCCGTGCCTGGCCTCGGCGCGGAGTGCGGACAGTGCTCCCTCCGGGGCCTCTTGCCGATCGTTGGCCGTGCGTGGTGTTGCGGAGGGCGATGTAGGTGTGATCCGGGCCATACCCCGGCCTCGGCCCAGTCCCGCAGACGCGGCCAGGCCGTCACCCCACTGCAGCCGACCCGCCCTGGGGGGAAAGTCCCGCCAGCGGCAAGCACAAAAAGCGCGGCACGAACGTCCAGGTCCTCGCCGGGCCGATTACGCTCGGTTCATCGACCCGCGGGTGGGGTTTCACCTGAGAACCGGAGGATGCCCCGGCCTTCAGGCCGGGGAGGAATCCGGCTTCCCGCGCAGCGGGGCAGGGGCGGCCGGATCGTCGTCAGGGCGATCCGCGCTGGTCGGGCCACTCGACGATCCGGATCACCGCTGACATCCGTGGTCATCTCACCCCGGACGCCGGTGGAAAACCGAGGTCCGTGATGGATCAGGTGCTGACCGGCGCTAGCGTAGTTGGTGATGGTGGTGGGGCCGGTGCCTGGGTCGGTGCTGATTCCGGGAGCGGAGTGAGGGGAAACGTGCAGGTCGGAGCGTCACATTGAGGATTCTGCACACATCGGACTGGCACCTGGGGCGGTCGTTCCACCGGGTCTCCCTGCACGAAGCCCAGGCCGCGTATCTGGACCACCTGGTGGCCACGGTGCGCGAGCGCGAGGTCGACGTGGTCCTTGTCGCGGGTGATGTGTACGACAGGGCCGTCCCGCCGCTGTCCGCGGTCGAGCTCTTCGACGACGCACTGCACCGGCTCGCCGCCGCCGGTGTGCCCACCGTGATGATCTCCGGGAACCATGACTCCGCACGCAGGCTGGGCGTCGGCGCAGGCCTGATCGGGCGGGCCGGAATCCATCTGCGTACCGACCCCGCCCACTGCGCCGCCCCCGTCGTCCTGCGCGACGCGCACGGCGACGTGGCGTTCTACGGACTGCCTTACCTGGAACCGGCCCTGGTGAAGGACGTCTTCAAGGCGGAGCGCGCCGGGCACGAGGCAGTGCTGACCGCAGCCATGGACCGGGTCCGCACCGACCTTGCGAGCCGCCCGGACACCACCCGGTCCGTGGTGCTCGCCCACGCCTTCGTCGCGGGCGGTGAGCCCAGCGACAGCGAGCGCGACATCACTGTCGGCGGGGTGGCCGCCGTACCCGCCGGAGTCTTCGACGGCGTCGACTACGTGGCGCTCGGGCATCTGCACGGCTGCCAGACCGTCACCGACCGGGTCCGCTACTCGGGCTCGCCGCTCGCGTACTCCTTCTCCGAGGCCGCCCACCGCAAGACGATGTGGCTGATCGACCTCGACGCCTCGGGAACGATCGCCGCCGGGCGTATCGACTGCCCGGTGCCCCGTCCGCTCGCCAGACTCCGCGGCCGCCTCGACACCCTCCTTGACGACCCCGCGCTGGAGCAGCACCGGGAATCCTGGGTGGAGGCCACCCTCACCGACCCGGTGCGTCCGGTCGAGCCCATGGCCCGCCTCGTCGAGTGGTTCCCGCACACACTCAGTCTCGTATTCGAACCCGACCGGGCCCCCGACGACCCGCTCGCTTCGTACGCACAGCGCCTCAAGGGGCGCGACGACCAGCAGATCGCGGAGGACTTCGTGGCACATGTGCGAGGCGGGTCCGCAGCGGACGAGCAGGAGCGAACGGTGCTGCGCGGCGCCTTCGACCACGTACGGGTGGACGACAGTGTGCACGAGGTGAACCGTTGAGACTCCACAGGCTCGGCCTCACCGCCTTCGGGCCGTTCGGCGCCACCCAGGACATCGACTTCGACGCCCTCTCCTCGGCCGGACTCTTTCTGCTGCACGGGCCGACCGGCGCCGGGAAGACCTCGGTCCTCGATGCCGTCTGCTACGGCCTGTACGGCGCGGTGCCCGGCGCCCGCCAGAGCCCCGGCACCTCGCTGCGCAGCGACCACGCCCCGGCAGACCTACCGACCGAGGTCAAGCTGGAACTGACCGTCGGCGGGCGGCGCCTCGAAGTCACCCGGCGCCCCGCACAGCCCCGCCCCAAGAAGAAGGGCAACGGCTTCACGACGGAGAAGGCCCAGAGCTGGCTGCGCGAGTACGACCCCGACGACGGCTGGCAGCCGCTGAGCCGCTCGCACCAGGAGATCGGCGAGGAAATCACCCGGCTCATCGGGATGAGCCGGGACCAGTTCTGCCAGGTGGTGCTCCTGCCGCAGGGCGACTTCGCACGATTCCTGCGCGCCGATGCCGAGGCGCGCGGCAAGCTGCTCGGCAGGCTCTTCGACACCCGCCGGTTCGCCGCAGTCGAGGAGCGCCTGGCCGAGCTGCGCCGTGCCGCCGAAACACAGGTCAGGTCCGGGGACGAACGCATCCTCGCGGTCGCCCAGCGGATCGCCCAGGCCGCCGGACCGGCCGCGCGTGAATCGCCGCTGCCCGACATCCAGCCCGGCGAACCGGGGCTCGCCGACGGTGTGCTGGAGTGGGCCGCGACGGCCCGCAGCAGCGCCCGGGAACGGCTCGGCATCGCCGAGTCCGTACTGGCCATGGCCGAAGGCCGGCAGTCGGCCGCACGCCTTGCCCTCGACCGCGAGCGCGAACTCGCCGGGCTGCAGCAGCGTTACGAGGAGACGCAGCGTCGTGCCACCGCGATCGAAGCCGGCCGCCCCGACCACGACCGATACCACGAACAGCTCGCGCGGGCCCGCAAGGCGGACCTCGTCGCCCCCGCGCTGGAGTTGCGGGACGATGCCGAGCGTGCGTACCGCACGGCTCGCGAGGCCCGTGACCGCGCCCGTGCACAGCTGCCCGACAGCTTGGCCGACGCCGGTGCCGAACAACTGGCGGAACTGGACCGAAGGCTGCGGCAGGAGCTCGGCGGGCTCGACGCCGCGAAGCGCGCCGAGCGGCGCAGCGCGGAGATCGACGCCGAGCGGGCCGGACTGGAACGCCAGGCCCGAGCCGACGACGAGCTGATCCACGAGGCGAAGGGCTGGCTGGCCGGCTGGGAATCGACGCGCCACGCCCTGCGGGCACGCATCGAGGAGGCCCAGGAGGCCGCCACTCGCGCCGAACAGCTCGCGGGCCGGCTGGAGCCGGCCCGCGCACGGCTGGAAGCGGCCCGCCGCCGCGACGCGCTGGCCATCCAGGCGTCGGCCGCCGCCGAGCGGCTGGCCGCGGCCCGTGAGCACGCCTCAGGCGCCCATGAGTCGTGGCTGGAGCTTCGCGAACGACGACTGCGAGACATCGCCGCGGAGCTGGCCGCGGAGCTGGTGGACGGCGAGGACTGCAAGGTATGCGGCTCGGCCGACCACCCCAAGCCCGCCCACGCGGCCGACGGGCATGTCGACCGGGCCACCGAGGAGAGGGCTCTCGACGCGTACCGGCGGGCCGAGGAGGCGCGCACGGAGGCGGACCGGGAACTCGGGGTCGTACGCGAGAAACACATGGCGGCCCGTGCCGCCGCACAGTCGGCTGTGCCGCAGCCGAGAAGCGGCGCTGATGCCGCTGAGCCGGTTGTGTCCGGGGCGGTAGCGGGGGTTGTTGCCGCCGAGGCGGCTGCGCGGCAGTCGGCAGCCGGGACTGAGCTGGCTGCCACCGGTGCGGCCGGCTCCGAGCAACCCCTTACCGGTGCCGCCGCCGAGCGCGTCGCCGACCCCACCGTCGCCGAACTCGGCGCACTTTTCGACCGGTTGACACGCATGCATGCCGAGGCGCGCCGGACCGCCGCCGGTATGCATGCGGCGTGCGAGGCCCTCGCCGGCGCCGAGCGGGAACAGGCCGAGCGCCTTGAGAGCCGGCAGTTGGCCGAGCGCCGGGCCGCGGCCCGTACCTCGCTGCGGGAAGGTCTGGACCGTGAACAGGCCACGCTGGAAGCGGAGCTGGCGACCGCCCGCGGCGAGTCCGCCAGCGTTGCCGAGCACGCCGAGCTGCTGGAGCGCCGAGGCGGTCTGCTCGCCGCGGCAGCCGACGCGGTACGCGAGGAGGAGACGGCCGCACAGCGCCGCAAGGAGGCCGATGGCCGGCTCGCGGACGCCGCGTTCCGGGCCGGGTTCGACACCCCGCAGGCCGCAGCCGCGACCCTCCTCACCGATGCCGAACAGCGCGAACTCCAGCGCCTCGTCGACGCCTGGCAGTCCGAGGCGGCCGCCGTCGCCGACCGTCTCGCCGAGACCGCGACCCGGGCAGCCGCCCAAGGCCGACAGGCCGCGGTGGATGTCGCGCAGGCCGCGTACGACACCGCCGAGCGGCAGCTGCGGGATGCCTCTGTGGCACTGGCCACCGCACGCGAGCGCTGCGCCGAGCTGGGCCGGCTGTCGCGCGGCGCCGCGGACGAGGTACGCAGGCTCGGTCCGCTCCGCGAGGAGTACGACCGGGTGGCACGGCTGGCCGGGCTGACGGCCGGTACCTCCGCGGACAACGAACGCAAGATGCGGCTGGAGTCGTACGTGCTCGCCGCACGGCTGGAACAGGTCGCCGCAGCCGCCACCGCACGGCTGCAGCGCATGTCGTCCGGCCGCTACACGTTGGTCCACTCCGATGCCCGCACCGGAGGCCGCAGGTCGGGCCTCGGCCTGCATGTCGTCGACGCGTGGACCGGCCGCGAGCGCGATACGGCGACGCTCTCGGGCGGCGAGACGTTCTTCGCCTCGCTCGCCCTTGCACTCGGCCTCGCCGATGTCGTCACCGACGAGGCGGGCGGCGTACGGCTCGACACCCTCTTCATCGACGAAGGCTTCGGCAGCCTCGACGACCAGACCCTCGACGAGGTGCTCGACGTGCTGGACTCGCTGCGGGAGCGGGACCGCAGTGTCGGCATCGTCAGCCATGTCGCCGATCTGCGCCGCCGGATCCCCGCACAGCTCGAAGTGGTGAAGGAGCGGCACGGATCGGCGGTACGGCACCGCACCACGGGTGAGGTCGGCGGCTGATGGCGCGCCGGGGGAGCGGCGAGGAGATCCGTTATCGTGTGTTGCGTATCCCGAGAATGTATGCCGCAGTAAGCGCAACGGCACGGTCCTCGTCATGTGACAGATCTGCGAGGGCACGTGACGCTGTGATTCCCGGGATATCCGCGAGCGCCTGTGTCAGCCGTCGACGTGCAGACGATTCAACGGTGCCGTGGGCGAGGCAATCAGCGAGCCTGGTAGCGATCTGATCCGCCAACGCGGGACGACTCGCCAGCGCGCTCAGTGCATCGGCTGCATCGACGTCATTCGTCCCCTGGACGACCATATCGATGAGTGTCGGGACCGCGTCGGCTACTCCACGTGCCCCGAGCGCCAGAGCTGCATACCTGCGGACCACGATGTCGAGGTTCGCGAGGGCGTCCTGCAGGAGTGCGGTCGCCTCACCGTTCGGAATCTCAGCGATGGACTGGATGGCACGTTTCCGCACCTCGGCTGCTGGTGAGCCGAGGCCCTCCGCCAGCAGTGCCAATCCGCCATCGCCCGATTGCGCCAAAGCCCATCGAAGGGCTCCGGCGACGTTCGGGTCCGTCTCGTTCAGCGCTGCCTCGACCAGTGCTTCCACTGGTACCGGAACCTCTTCGACTGAGGACAAGGCCGCGCGCTGGCGCGTCCCAGCGCTCTTTGACCCCAACGCCTGGAGGAGTGCAACGATCTGGAGGACATCCTCCCAGCCGGCGGGTTCCGCGGCACCGATCCGACGGAGCCGCGTGAGCAGCTCCGTCTCACCGGCAATGCGTTCTCGTGTCTGGCGGATGAGGTCGTCGACGAGCTCCGAGGGCGTGAAGCCGGAATCATCGAGCGCGCCCCTGACTTCACGTAGCGACAGCCCCAATGACCGCAGGCTCTCGATATGGAAGATCCGCCGGATGTCCTCGCTTGAGTACTCTCGATAGCCGGCGTCGGTACGACCCGTTGGCCGCACCAGGCCGAGCGAGTCGTAATGCCTGAGCATGCGGGCGCTGACCCCGGACCGTCGTGCCACATCACCGATCAACACTGCCTATCACCCCTCCTGGCTGGTCCTGCCGAGGGCTACGACGCGCTTCGCCTCCTCGATCGCGAGCTCGAAACCGGCATCCGGGTCGCGCAACAGCCGTTCCGTGGCGATCGCGTGCGCACGCACGCGAGGGTCGAGATCCGTCATCGCAGCGCGCAGAGTTGGCAAAATCACCTCACCGAGCGCGATCAGCGCCCGGCTGAGGCTCAGCTGCGTCTCTCGTTCGCCGCGCCCGAACTGTGTCGACAATACTGCGGCCAACTCGGGCTCTTCACCTTCGGGCACGAGCACGACCGCTGCCCGCCAAGCGCTCCGTGCCACCTCATCGTCGGCGTCGGACAGAACCGCCCGTGTGATCGCCGGCCACGCTTGCCGATCTCCGATCTTGGACAGCGTGTGCAACGCCTGGCTTCGTGCCTGCGCACGCTCCGAACGGACTTCATTGAGGAGCTCTGGGACCGTCATTGACGCTGAGTGGCGGGTGAGTGCCCACGTAAGCATTTCGCGTACGTAGAATTCGGGTTCGATCGCGCATCGTTCGATGAGCTTGTCGATGAACCGCGGGTCAGGGGTCGTGCCGGCCGCTAGCGCTGCCCGCAGCCGCACTGACGAGCGGCTGTCCTCCAGTCCCTGGAGAGCTCGCATCGTATCCGTGTCCTGTTTCGGCATGGTCATCGGACCACCTCCTTGACACAGTGAAGACCTTGTCACTGTGTCAAGGTCAAGCGGGTTCACGCCGCGAGATTGCGCCGCATCTGTTCGATCTGCTGATGCAGCGCGGTCTTCCGGAGACTGGTCAGGGGGCGGCTGGTCAGCGGTTGCCGGGCGTCGGCGATGGCATTGCCGATCGTCGGGCGACGCGGGTGAATTCCTCGGCGAGGCGGGGCGGCATCCGCACTCCGGCCTTGAAGTCCTCGTACTGATCGAGGAAGTGCTCCGTGCGGGCCGGCTGCTGGTCGCTCTCGATCTCGCAGGGGAAGCCGGAGGCCTGTTGGGGCCCCGGATGCAACGACGGAACGCGTGCCGCGCCGGCCCTCGCGGAACTCGGCTACCAGGTCAAGGAGATGCTCGGCGGCTTCGAGCACCGGGTGCGTGAGGGCTTCGAGTTCGAGACCCGCGAGGGACGCGAGCGGCGCGGCGCCGACCCGCTCACCGCACCGTTCGCCTCCGACGTCTGCGGCTGCTGACCGGCCGGGCCGGACGAGTGCCCCCTCCCGGCCGCTCCCGCCGGGGCGTTCCACCGGAAGTGCCGAAAGCCGGAGGGGAGGGAAGGGGGCGAGAGGCGGGTCAGAGCTTGGACAGCTCGTCCACGAGATCGTCGAGTCCGAGCGGCCCCTGCGACAGGGCAGCCATGTGCCAGGCCTTGGCATCGAACGCGTCACCATGTGCCTTGCGGGCGTTCTCCCGGCCGAGCAGCCAGGCGCGTTCGCCCAGCTTGTAGCCAATGGCCTGCCCCGGCAACGAGAGATAGCGGGTGAGTTCGCTCTCCACGAAGTCGGCCGGACGGCCGCTGTGGTTGCCGAAGAACTCCTGGGCCAGCTCAGGGGTCCACCGCTCGCCGGGGTGGAACGGGGAGTCCGCGGGGATCTCCATCTCCGCGTGCATGCCGATGTCCACGATCACCCGGCAGGCCCGCATCATCTGCGCGTCCAGATAGCCGAGGCGGCGCTCGGCGTCCGGCAGGAAGCCCAGCTCGTCCATGAGCCGCTCCGCGTACAGTGCCCAGCCTTCGGCATTGGCACTGACACCGCCGATCGACGCCTGGTAGCGGGAGAGACTGTCGGCGACATGCGTCCACTGGGCGATCTGCAGGTGGTGGCCCGGCACACCCTCGTGATACCAGGTGGAGACCAGGTCGTACACCGGGAATCGGGTCTCGCCCATGGTGGGCAGCCAGGTGCGGCCGGGGCGTGAGAAGTCCTCGGAAGGGCCCGTGTAATACGGGGCCGCGGCGCCGCCGGGCGGGGCAATGCGGGACTCCACCTTCCGTACCCGTTCGGCGAGTTCGAAGTGCGTACCGTCGAGCGCCTCGATCGCCTCGTCCATCAGACTCTGCAGCCAGGCCTGAACCTCGTCGACCCCCTCGATGTGCTTTCCGTGTACATCGAGATGGGCCAGCGCCTCCCAGGGACCTGCGCCGGGCAGGACCTTCTCGGCCTCGGTCTTCATTTCGGCGAGCAGCCGGTGGTACTCGGACCAGCCGTACGCGTACGCCTCGTCGAGATCCAGATCGGTGCCGTTGAAGTAGCGCGACCAGCGCGCGTACCGCTCACGGCCCACAGTGTCCGGCGCGCCCTCGACCGCCGGGGCGTACACATCGCGCATCCAGTCGCGCAGCGCCACGACCGACTCCGTGGCACGGCGGGCGCCGTCGTCCAGATCGGTACGCAGCGATGCCGGGCCGGCGGCCGCGAAGTCCTGGAAGAAACCCGTACCGCCGTCGCCGGCCCACTCGTCGAGCTGGTCGATGAAAGTGGCCGTGGCGCGCGGACCGCCGAACAGCTTGCGCTCCAGGCCGAGCGCGAGCGATTTGCGGTATCCCTCCAGCGCGGCGGGAACCGCTCGCAGCCTGTCCACGACCGCCGCCCAGTCCTCGTCGGTCTCGGTCGGCGTCACCGTGAACACCTCACGGATGCTGTGCGCCGGGGAGACGAGGTTGGAGACCGTGCGCAGCCCCTCATCGGCCTCATGCACGGCGAGTTCCGCGGTGAGGCGCTCGCGCAGCAGACGGCCGCAGCGGCGCTCGGCATCGCTGTCCGCGCCGGGCAACTGTTCGGCGGCATCGAGCTTCGCCAGGGTGGTGCGGGCGAGCTCGGCAAGAGCTTCCTGCCCCGCGGGGGAGAAATCGGGAAGGCGGCGCGAGCTCTCCGCGACACCCAGATAGGTACCGGCGATCGGGTCGAGTTCGATGAATGCGTCGACGTAGGCGTCGGCGACCTGACGGGGCAGCGCGCTGCTGGGAATGTCTGACATACGGACATCCTCGTACGGCGGGGGCCTCCGCGTCATCATTCTTCGGTCTCAGTGGCCTTTCCCGGCCGGTCCTGCGGACGGCGGCAGCATCGGTCCGCACTCCCACTGCTGGAATATCAGCCGGGTCTCGACCCGGGCTACTTCGCGGCGCGAGGTGAATTCGTCCAGTACGAGGCGTTGCAGATCCGCGGTGTCGGTGACCGCGACATGGACCAGATAGTCGTCGGGCCCGGTCAGATGGAAGAGCGCGCGAGACTCGGGCAGTGTCCTGATGCGTTCGACGAACGGACCGATGAGTTCTCTGCGGTGCGGACGGACCTGTACGGAGAGCAGCGCCTCCAGGCCGCGGCCGAGCTTCGCCGGGTCCAGACGCAGTTGATGGCCGAGAATGACGCCGGAGCGGCGCAGCCTGGTCACCCGGTCAAGACAGGTCGACGGTGCGACCCCGACCTCGGCGGCCAGCTCGCGGTAGGTGGTCCGGGCATCGTTTTGCAGCAGCCGCAGAATGTGCAGGTCCACCGGGTCGAGAACGACTGAATCAGCCATCTGCCGAACGTAGCACGGGGCTTTCGGATGAAGACCCGGTGCTTGTTCAGAGTGGTGTCATGGACACCGAATCCTTGATGGCGCCCTCGACGACAACCCGCTCCAGGGCACTGGCCACCGAAGCCGTGCACGCGGGCCGCGACGATCTCGCGGCCCTGGGTCTGCACGCCCCGCCGATCGATCTGTCCACCACCTACCCCTCGTACGACTCCAGGGGCGAGGCCGAGCGGATCGACACCTTCGCCGCCACCGGCGCCAGGATCGAAGGACCGCCCGTCTACGCCCGGCTGGACAACCCGACGACGGCCCGCTTCGAGACCGCCCTCGCCCGGCTCGAAGGAACGGAGAGTGCCGTGTCGTTCGCCAGCGGAATGGCGGCGCTCACCGCCGTCCTGCTGGTCCGGGCGAGCATGGGGCTGCGCCATGTGGTCGCCGTCCGTCCGCTCTACGGCTGCAGCGATCACCTTCTCGGCGCCGGTCTGCTGGGCACCGAAGTGACCTGGACCGACCCGGCGGGCATCGCGGAGGCGATCCGTCCCGACACCGGTCTGGTGATGGTGGAGACGCCCGCCAACCCGACGCTTGCCGAGGTCGACATCCGCGCGATCGCTCACTCCTGCGGTTCTGTGCCGCTGCTCGTCGACAACACCTTCGCCACACCCGTACTCCAGCGACCCGTCGAGCACGGCGCACGGATCGTGCTGCACAGCGCCACCAAGTACCTCGGTGGGCACGGCGATGTGATGGGCGGGGTCGTTGCCTGCGACGAGGAGTTCGCGGCCCGACTGAGGCAGGTGCGCTTCACCACCGGCGGGGTGCTGCACCCGATGGCGGGGTATCTGCTGCTCCGCGGCCTCGCCACGCTCCCGGTCCGCGTACGGGCGGCCTCCGCGAGCGCCGCCGAATTGTCCCGCAGGCTGACGGCCGATCCGCGTATCGCCCGGGTTCACTACCCGAAGCTGGGTGGGGCGATGGTCTCGTTCGAGGTGTATGGGGATCCGCACCTGGTGATTTCGGCCGTACGGCTCATCACACCCGCGGTCAGTCTCGGCAGTGTGGACACCCTGATTCAGCATCCGGCCTCCATCAGCCACCGCATTGTGGATGAGGGAGACCGGCAGGCGTCCGGTGTCGGGGACCGGCTGCTGAGGATGTCGGTCGGCCTGGAGGATGTCGAGGACCTGTGGGCCGATCTGTGCCAGGCGCTGAGCTCACAGGAGGCCGGCCGGCAGGAAGTCCCCCGGCATGAGCCACTGCGTCCGGAAGTTCTCCGTCAGGAGGTCAGCGACCGGCCTGCTCGTACGGCGGCAGCGAACGAACCGGAGCCGCGTCCAGCCGTGCGGTGATGACCGGCGTGCCCTCCTCGATCTGGCAGTCCAGCGGCAGTCAGAGCGCACGCATGGCCGCGACCATGCCGGTGTTGGACGCCTGGGTGACGGCGCAGACGCTCTCGCAGCCTGCCTCGATGGCGAGCGTCACCAGGCGGCCCAGAAGCTCGGCGCCGATCCCGCGGCGCTGCCATTCGCCCTCGACGAGGAGGGCGACCTCGGTCTCGTCGCCGTCCCGGAGAGGCGATCAGCCGGCCCGCGGCCATCTGCACGGCAGGGTGCGGCCGAAGCGAGGGCTCAACAGGCGGTCCAGGTAGCGGTCGGCGTCACGGACCGGGCCGTGGTACCGCAGCCACAGCGTCTGCTTCGAGCAGCGGTCGCGCATGGCGCGGGCCGCTTCGACGTCGGCCTGGGCCGACGCTCAGCGCGCCGGTTCATTGTCCGACGCGACCCGGCTGCAACACCTTGCTGAACAGCACAGAACCGCCCTGCGCCCGCAGCCGTACGGTCAACTCACCACTGTCGCCGTCGATGTCAACCTCGCCGAAGTACTGCGCAGACTCCATCGGCGACACGTTCGCGCGGTCGGGTGCCCGCACGAAGACCCGGTCGGGACCGAACGTTGCATCGAGTGCATTGGCCGGGAACTGACCGGCCGCCAGAGGTCCGGACACGAACTCCCAGAATGGTGCGAAGTCCTTGAACGCTGCGCGCTCGGGCTCGTAGTGCTGCGCCGATGTGTAGTGCACATCGGCCGTCAGCCAGACCGTGCCGGTGATCCGCCGGTGCTTGATGTACCGGAGCAGTTCCGCGATCTGGAGCTCACGACCGAGCGGGGCCCCGGGATCGCCCTGGGCGACCGCTTCGTAGTCCGTGGCACCGTCGGCGACCACCAGTCCCAGCGGCATGTCCGCGGCGATCACCTTCCACACCGCGCGGGACCGGGACAGCTCGTGCTTGAGCCAACGGAGCTGCTCGGCGCCGAGGATGCCGGTGGTGTCGTCGGGCTGCCGGCCGGGGGAGTTGGCGTTGCGGAAGGACCGCATGTCGAGGACGAACACATCGAGCAGTGGACCGTGCCGCACCACGCGGTGCATCCGGCCCTCGCCGGACGAGGCGTGCAGCGTGGACACCGGGAAGTACTCGCGGAACGCCCGCGTCGAACGACCCGCCAGTACATCGACGTCCTTCTCGGTGTAGCGGGGGTCGTCGAGGATCTGACCGGGGTACCAGTTGTTGCGCACCTCGTGGTCGTCCCACTGAACGATCGAGGGCACCTGCGCGTTGAACTCGCGGAGGTTGTGATCGAGCAGGTTGTAGCGGAAGTTCCCGCGGTACTCGGCAAGGGTCTCGGCGACCTTCGCCTTCTCCTGGGTGGTGACATTGCGCCAGACACGCCCGTCGGGCAGGGGCACGCTCGGCTCGATCACTCCGTCCGCGTAGATGTTGTCGCCGCTGCAGAGAAAGAAGTCCGGGTCGAGGCGGCGCATTTCGTCGTACACCACATAACCGCCGATGTCCGGGTTGATGCCCCAGCCCTGGCCCGCGATGTCGCCGGACCACAGAAAGCGCACCCCGTCCCGCCGCCGGGCGGGCGCGGTCCGGAAGGTTCCGTACACCGGCTCGCCGGTGCGGCGGGGGTCTTCGGGGCCGGCGAGCGTCACCCGGTAGTGCACCTGCTCACCCGGCGGCAGCCCGTACAGCGGCGTCGTCCCGGTGAAGTCCGTGCTGGAACCGACCAGCGGACCGTGCCATGTGCGGGCCCGCCGGAAGGACTCCGTAGCCGATGTCTCGACGATCATCCGGGCTGGGCGGTCCGACCGTACCCAGACCAGCGCGGACGACGCGGTGACGTCTCCCACCTGCACGCCCCATGCCGCGCGCGGCCGGCCGGACAGTGCGAAGGCGGGGGCTGCGGCGCCCACCACGGGGAGCGTGAGCGCCGCCGACGCGGCGAGCGAACCGCGCAGCACACCGCGGCGGTCGAGGGATGGAACACGCGGACGGTACGACATCGAGGCGCCTCCGGGGCAGTGGTCAGCGGGACCGATCCCACCCTTGTGCCCGTCGGCGGCGCGCACACCAACCTCAGATGAACACCCGGCCCCGGCCTTCACCGATGTCCGGCCCGTTCGTGTCCCGCTGAGCCGCTGCCAGCAACCACACACTCTGCGCGATGTTCCGGGGAGCCAGATGTGCGTAGCCGAGAACCGGGCTCACCGTTCGGTCCGTGGAGGGCACGGTGCCGAAGTCGCCCAGTGGCCGCAGGGCCACTCCGACACCGTCCGCGCGCGCACCGCACCGCTCGTCGGCACCGGCTCGTACGGGTTCCCGCAAGCCGGCGGCAGCCTTCTGGTCTGGCTGGGCGTGGCGCTCGGCTCGGGCGTCCTGCCTCCAATGGTGCTCCGCCGCAGGATGCCGAGAAGTACGAGGGCGACCACAGGTGCCCGTGCATGATGGCGCGGTTGATGTGGCCGGTGAACTCCTGG
>NZ_JBEOVN010000178.1:0-14860 GCF_040295565.1 Streptomyces sp. NPDC002785
GGCCCAGCGCGCCAGGAGATTGTCGGCGTACGGCAACGGATCGGGGGCCGGTGCGCCGCCCCGGACAGCGACGAGCCGGAAACCGTGCGTGTACGGGTCAGCCGACCGCCGGGTCGCCCTTCGTGTACGAGAGCCGCTCGACCTGGCCCGGCTGGAACTTGTCCTCGACCTTCTTGCCATTCACAAAGAGCTCGATGGACCCGGCGTCACCGAGGACGAGGTCGACCCGCTCCTGGTCCTGGAAGGTCTTGGACTGCCCCTGCGTCAGCAGGCCGTCGAAGAGCAGCCGCCCGTTGTGGTCCTTGGCGGAGATCCAGCTCTTGCCCTGGCTGGCGCTGAGCTTCACCGTCACCTTGTCCCTGGGTGCCGCGGCGATGGCACTGTCGGAGGGCGCCGGCTTGGGGTCGACAGGCTTGTTGGTCTTCGGCTTGGGGCTCTTCGTGTTGGGCGTCGAGCCCTCCGCGACCTGCGTGGTCGCGGGGCTGTCGTCGCCGCCCTTGAAGAAGGTGAAGCCGACGAAACCGACGACGGCGACGATCGCGGCGACCATGGCCGCCGTCCAGTTGGGCCGACGCGGTTCGGAACGGATTCTCTCGGCCTCGAACAGCGGCGCCGCGGGCGTGGGTGCGGGACGGCCGCCGTGCTCGGCGTCGTACTGCGAAACCAGCGGTTCCGGATCGGTCCCGACGGCACGCGCCAGGGTACGGATATGGCCGCGCGCATACACGTCGCCGCCGCAGCGGGAGAAGTCGTCCTCTTCGATCGCGTGCACGATGGGGATGCGCACCCGGGTGGACGAACTGATCTCTTCGACCGTGAGACCTGCGGCGATACGAGCCTGCTGGAGCACTCGACCGATCGAAGGCCGGTCGTCTTCGGGGGAGTTGCCGATGGACACGGGGGCGCCTTTCGAGCGTGAGCCACCTGCTGGGTGTTCAGTCTAGGGGGGGTACGAAAGGGTGGGGCAACCGGGACGAAGGACTTTGTACGCCATCAGACTCGAACGCCGTCCGATTCGCCGGGCCACCCCGAGAAGGACAATCTTGCCGCCCCTCCCTTCAACTTGACGTACGACCCGACGAAAGGGTTGCCCATACTTCTCCTACGAAGCGGTTTCCCCGCGGATCAGTGCCAACACCCCGTCCAGCTCGTCCGGTTTCACCATGACATCGCGCGCCTTGGATCCCTCGCTCGGCCCGACGATGTTTCTCGACTCCATCAGGTCCATCAGCCGGCCGGCCTTGGCGAAGCCGACCCTCAGCTTGCGCTGCAGCATCGAGGTGGATCCGAACTGGGTGGAGACGACCAGTTCGGCGGCCTGGCAGAGCAGATCCAGGTCGTCGCCGATGTCCTCGTCGATCTCCTTCTTCTTGGCCGTGCCGACCACCACGTCCTCGCGGAAGACCGGCGCCATCTGGTCCTTGCAGTGCTGGACGATGGCCGCGACCTCGTCCTCGGTGACGAAGGCACCCTGCATACGGGTGGGCTTGTTGGCCCCCATCGGCAGGAACAGACCGTCACCCTTTCCGATGAGCTTCTCGGCGCCGGGCTGGTCGAGGATGACGCGGCTGTCGGCCAGCGAAGACGTCGCGAAGGCAAGCCGGGAGGGCACATTCGCCTTGATCAGACCGGTGACGACGTCGACCGAGGGCCGCTGAGTCGCAAGCACAAGGTGGATACCGGCGGCGCGGGCCAGCTGGGTGATACGGACGATGGCGTCCTCCACATCACGCGGAGCGACCATCATGAGGTCGGCCAGCTCGTCGACGATCACCAGCAGATACGGGTACGGCGAGAGCTCGCGCTCGCTGCCCTCCGGCGTCTTGACCTTGCCGTTGCGGACAGCCTGATTGAAGTCGTCGATGTGCCGGTACCCGAACGCGGCCAGGTCGTCGTACCGGAGGTCCATCTCCCGTACGACCCATTGGAGGGCCTCGGCGGCGCGCTTGGGATTGGTGATGATCGGCGTGATCAGGTGCGGGATGCCCTCGTACGCGGTCAGCTCGACCCGCTTGGGGTCGACCAGCACCATCCGGACCTCGTCCGGCGTCGCCCGCACCATGACCGAGGTGATCAGACAGTTGATGCAGGACGACTTGCCGGAACCGGTCGCACCGGCCACCAGCACGTGCGGCATCTTCGCCAGGTTGGCCATCACATATCCGCCCTCGACGTCCTTGCCGAGCGCGACCAGCATCGGATGGTCGTCCTCGGCGGCGTCCGCGAGGCGCAGCACGTCGCCGAGGTTGACCATCTCCCGGTCGGTGTTGGGGATCTCGATGCCGACTGCCGACTTGCCCGGGATCGGGGAGATGATCCGGACATCGGGACTGGCGACGGCATACGCGATGTTCTTGGCGAGCGCGGTGATCCGCTCGACCTTCACTGCGGGGCCGAGCTCCACCTCGTACCGCGTGACCGTCGGTCCTCGGGTGAAGCCGGTGACGGCGGCGTCGACCTTGAACTCGGTGAAGACGTTCGTCAGGGACGCGACGATCGCGTCGTTGGCGGCGCTGCGTGTCTTGCCGGGCCCGCCGCGTTCCAGCAGGTCGAGCGAGGGCAGCGAGTACGTGATGTCGCCGGAGAGCTGCAGCTGTTCGGCGCGGGCGGGCAACGGCTGGGACTGCGACCGCTCGGGCGCGGGCTTCGTCAGATCGGGCACGCCGCCCGAGGGCACCGCTCCCTTCTCCCGCTTCCCTCCCCCGTCGGCGGGTTCGCCCTCCCTGGCGCCCGGCACCGGCGTGCCCGGACGTTCGCGCTCGACGGAGACGCCCTGGGTGAGGTCGGCGACGATCGGCGAGGGCGGCATGCCGTTGAGTACAGCCCCGTCGAGCGCGGCGGCCGCGGCTGCGGCGACATCCACCGCGTCCATGGTGCGGTTCATCGCGGGCTGCACGGAGGGCCTGCGCGGCCTACGGCGCTTGGAGAGCGCGTCGGCCTCCGCCTGGTCGGGGTAGTACTCCGCGGGCGCTTCGGAGCGGCGTGCGGAGGAGCGGCGGGAGCGGGCGGGCAGCGCCTCGCGCCACTGCTCGTCGTAACGCTCGTCGTCGTTCTCCTCGTCCGCGTCGGGGTCGTACACCGGGTCGAGGATGCCCAGCTTGGTGCCGAGCAGCCGGAGCCGTTGCGGAATGGCGTTCACCGGGGTGGCGGTGACGACCAGTAGTCCGAAGACGGTGAGCAGCAACAGCAGCGGTACGGCGAGGACCTCGCCCATCGTGTAGACCAGCGGTTTGGAGGCAGCCCAGCCGATGAGTCCGCCCGCGTCCTGCATCGCCGTGGTGCCGTCCCCGCGGCCGGGCGATCCGCAAGCGATGTGGACCTGTCCGAGCACCCCGAGGACCAGGGCGGAGAGCCCGATGACGATGCGGCCGTTGGCCTCGGGCTTCTCCGGGTAGAGGATCAGCCGTACGGCGACGGCGCCGAGCAGGATCGGTACGAGCAGATCGAGCCGGCCGAAGGCTCCGGTGACGAGCATCTCGACGAGGTCGCCGACGGGCCCCCGCAGATTCGACCAGGTGCCCGCGGCGACGACCAACGCGAGACCGAGCAGCAGCAGCGCAATGCCGTCCTTGCGGTGTGCGGGATCGAGTCCCTTGGCGCCGCGCCCTATGCCACGGAACATCGCGCCGACGGCGTGGGCCGCACCGAGCCAGACGGCGCGCACCACGCGGTACACACCGCCGGTGGGCGAAGGCGCTGGTTTGGGCGCGGCCGCCTTCTTGGCCACCGCCTTCTTGGCAGGGGCCTTCTTCGCGGGCGCGGTCTTCTTCGCGGCGGTCTTCTTGGCGGGCGCGGCTTTCTTGGCCGGTCCCGCGGTACGGCCGACGCGCTTCGCGGTGCCCGCCGTGCCCTGGGAACCCTTGCCGGACGTACGTGAGGCCATGGTGCCGAGGTTACCGGTGTCGACGGCCGTGAACACGTGTGCCTGCCGCTTCACCCGACCGTGTCGCTGTACAGAGGAGGGAAACTGACGTGTCCTCACGCCTTTGCACCGCTGGATGCCCCTGCCACCGAATCGCCGAACGGCCGAGGCAGCAGGACAGTTGTGCCGAGCGTCCGGACAACCACCCGTTCCTCGACCGGAGGTCGTACCGCCGGACCGCTCCCCGCCGTGGACTCACGGGGCAGTACGGCGCTACGAGGGAAGGACGGCCACGCCGCTTCCGGCACCGGGCTCCAGCGCGTCGAGTGCCCGGCGCAGGCCGGTCAGCTTGCGCTCCAGATGGGCGGCGGTGGCCACGGCCGCGGCGTCCGCCGACTCGTCGTCGAGCTGCTTGGAGAGCGCTTCGGCCTGCTCCTCGACGGCCGCGAGCCGCGCCGAGAGCTCGGCCAGCAGCCCTGCGGGCTCCTTCTCATGGCCCGCGCTGCCGTTGCCGTCACCCTCCAGCTGGAGCCGCAGCAGCGCCGCCTGCTCGCGCAGCTTGCAGTTCTTCATGTAGAGCTCGACGAAGACCGAGACCTTGGCCCGCAGCACCCACGGGTCGAACGGCTTCGAGATGTAGTCCACCGCGCCCGCCGCGTAACCCCTGAAGGTGTGATGCGGACCGTGGTTGATCGCGGTGAGGAAGATGATCGGGATGTCCCGGGTCCGTTCCCGCCGCTTGATGTGCGCGGCGGTTTCGAAACCGTCCATGCCCGGCATCTGGACGTCCAGCAGAATGACCGCAAAGTCGTCCGTGAGCAGCGCTTTGAGCGCTTCCTCCCCTGACGATGCCCGCACCAGTGTCTGATCGAGCGCAGAGAGGATGGCCTCCAGCGCCAGCAGATTCTCCGGCCGGTCATCGACCAGGAGGATCTTGGCCTTCTGCACCATGGCCCGTCCTCCTCGCCCCGGAATTGCACCGGGCGCCGCCCCAGGGGACGACTCCCTTACGCCGTCCGTCCTTGTGCCGGTCATCGTAGCCGCACCGCGCCCGCCACCACACCCTGTCACCGCGATGTCACTGTGCACACAACTGAAACGCGGTGGGGGACCAGAAGGTTCCCCGTACAGCGCCTCCTCACACTCCTGCGAGCGCAACCGATCACCAACTCATCGCGACTCTCTCAATTAACGATCACTCTCCGCGCATCCACTGCTCCATAACGGATAGAAGGTAGTCGGGATCGACAGGCTTGGTGACATAGTCGGAAGCGCCGGATTCGATCGCCTTCTCCCGGTCACCCTTCATGGCCTTCGCGGTCAGCGCGACGATCGGCAGGTCGGCGAACTGCGGCATCCTGCGGATCGCCGCCGTCGTGGCATAGCCGTCCATCTCCGGCATCATGATGTCCATCAGTACGACCGTCACATCATCGTGCTGTTCCAGGACTTCGATGCCCACACGTCCGTTCTCCGCGTAGAGCACCGAGAGACCGTGCTGCTCGAGCACGCTGGTGAGCGCGAAGACGTTACGGATGTCGTCGTCGACGATCAGCACCTTCTCGCCGTGGAACCGGAACGTCCTGCGGACCTCCGGTTCCTCCTGCCCGGCGAGCGTCCACGGCTCCTGCGGAGCAGCCGGGGCGGCGGCGCGGGACGGCAGCGCGGGCCGCCGCTCCACGCTCCCCAGGGTCTTGCGGCGACGCCCCATCAGCCCGGCGGCACCCGTCGAATCCTGCACGGTGGCCGTCGAGTCGGCGCCCGGACCGGCCTCCGGGAGCAGACCTTCCTCTACGGCACCGTGTGCCTCGATGGGCCCAGGACCGATCTGCGGATAGCCCTGCGGCGGCAACGCGCTCGGGTGCAGCGGCAGATAGAGCGTGAACGTCGAGCCGCGGCCCGGCTCGCTCGCCGCGTGGATCTCGCCGCCCAGCAGCCGTGCGATCTCCCGGCTGATGGACAGGCCGAGCCCCGTACCGCCGTACTTGCGACTGGTCGTACCGTCCGCCTGCTTGAACGCCTCGAAGATCACCAGCATCTTGCTGGACGCGATCCCGATACCGGTGTCGGTGACCGAAAAGGCGATCAGATCGGCATCGGCGTCACGCAGCGAGCCGGCCTCCAGGAGCTGCTCACGGATGGCGTTCGGCACATCCTCGTTGGCGTGCCGGATCACCAGCTCGACCGCCCCGCTGTCGGTGAACTTCACCGCGTTCGAAAGGAGATTGCGCAGCACCTGGAGCAGCCGCTGCTCGTCCGTGTGCAGGGTCGCGGGCAGCTCCGGCGAGACCCGTACGGAGAAATCGAGCCCCTTCTCCGCGGTGAGCGGCCGGAATGTCGCCTCCACATAGTCGACCAGCTGGACAAGTGCGATCCGGGTCGGGCTGACATCCATCTTGCCCGCCTCGACCTTCGTCAGATCGAGGATGTCATTGATCAGCTGAAGCAGATCGGAACCGGCCCCATGGATCGTCTCGGCGAACTCCACCTGCTTCGGCGAGAGATTGCCCTCGGCGTTGTCCGCGAGCAACTTGGCCAGAATGAGCAGCGAGTTGAGCGGGGTACGCAACTCGTGCGACATGTTCGCCAGGAACTCCGACTTGTAACGCATCGAGACCGCGAGCTGCTCGGCGCGCTCCTCCAGGACCTGCCGGGCATCCTCGATCTCGGTGTTCTTGACCTCGATGTCGCGGTTCTGCTGGGCCAGCAACTCGGCCTTCTCCTCCAGTTCGGCGTTGGAGGCCTGAAGTGCCTTCTGCCGGTTCTCCAACTCCTTCGAACGGTCCCGCAATTGCTCGGCCAGCTCCTGCGACTGTTCAAGGAGCTTCTCGGTCTTCGTATTGACGCTGATGGTGTTGACGCTCGTCGCGATCATCTCGGCGAGCTGATTGAGGAAGTCCCGCTGGATATGGGTGAACGGCTGGAAGGAGGCCAGCTCGATCACACCGAGAACCTTCCCCTCGAAGAGCACCGGCAGCACGATCACATGCGCGGGCGGTGCCTCCCCGAGCCCGGAGGAAATCTTCAGATAGCCCGGCGGAACGTTGTCCACCTGGATGGTCCGTTTCTCCTCCGCCGCCGTGCCGATGAGCGTCTCACCGGGCCGGAAGGACGTCGGCATCGATCCCGCCGAGTATCCGTAGCTGCCCCTCATACAGAGTTCGTACGAGCTGTCCTTGTCGCTGTCCGATCCCACCGCGTCGGTGTCACCGGTCTGCATGGCGAGGAAGAACGCACCGTGCTGCGCGGAGACTACCGGGGTCAGCTCGCTCATGATCAGCGAGGCCACGTCGTCGAGATCGCGCCGCCCCTGCATCAGACCGGAGATCCGGGCGAGGTTGCCCTTGAGCCAGTCCTGTTCCTTGTTGGTGGCCGTGGTATCGCGCAGGTTGGCGATCATCGTATTGATGTTGTCCTGCAGGGCCTGAATCTCGCCGGCCGCGTCCACATCGATCTTGAGGTTGAGATCGCCGCGGGTCACCGCGGTGGCGACGGCCGCGATGGCCCGCACCTGACGGGTGAGGTTCCCGGCCATCTCGTTCACAGACTCGGTGAGGTCGCGCCAGGTGCCGTCGACGTCCCGGACCCTGGCCTGGCCACCCAGCTGCCCCTCCGTGCCCACCTCGCGGGCGACCCGCGTCACCTGCTCGGCGAACGAGGACAGCTGGTCGACCATCGTGTTGATGGTGTTCTTCAGCTCCTGGATCTCACCGCGAGCGTCGATGTCGATCTTCTTGGTGAGGTCGCCCTTGGCGATGGCCGTGGTGACCGTGGCGATCTGCCGCACCTGACCCGTCAGATTGGACGCCATCGAGTTCACGGACTCGGTGAGGTCCTTCCACGTACCGGAGACCCCCGGAACGCGTGCCTGGCCGCCCAGCTCACCTTCCGTGCCCACCTCTCGGGCGACCCGTGTCACCTCGTCGGCGAACGAGGACAGCGTCGTCACCATCGTGTTGACGGTGTCGGCGAGTTCGGCGACCTCGCCGCGTGCCTCGACGGTGACCTTCTTCGTCAGATCGCCGTTGGCGACCGCGGACGAGACCCGGGAGATGTTCCGCACCTGACTGGTCAGGTTGTTGGCCATCAGGTTGACGTTGTCGCTGAGGTCCTTCCAGATACCCGTCGCACCGCGCACGCGGGCCTGCCCGCCGAGGATGCCCTCGGTCCCCACCTCCCGGGCGACCCGCGTCACCTCGTCGGCGAAGTTGAGCAGCTGGTCGACCATGGTGTTGACGGTCGTGACCAGTTCGAGGATCTCGCCCTTGGCATCGACCGTGATCTTCTTGGAGAGATCGCCCTTGGCGACCGCTGTGGTGACCTCGGCGATGTTACGGACCTGCAGAGTCAGGTTGTTGGCCATGCCGTTGACGGACTGGGTGAGGTCCTTCCACGTACCGGACACCCCCTGCACCTCGGCCTGGCCGCCGAGGATGCCTTCCGTGCCCACTTCACGGGCGACCCGCGTCACCTGCTCGGCGAAGTTCGAGAGCTGGTCCACCATCGTGTTGAGGGTGTTCTTCAGCTCCAGGATCTCGCCGCGCGCGTCCACATCGATCTTCTGCGACAGGTCGCCCCGCGCCACCGCCGTGGCCACCTGCGCGATGTTACGGACCTGAGCGGTGAGGTTCCCCGCCATGCCGTTGACCGAATCGGTCAGATCACGCCACACACCGGCCACACCGGGCACCTGCGCCTGACCGCCGAGCCGTCCGTCGGTGCCCACCTCGCGGGCGACCCGGGTCACCTGCTCGGCAAAAGCGGAGAGCTGGTCGACCATCGTGTTGATGGTGTTCTTCAGCTCCAGGATCTCGCCGCGCGCGTCCACATCGATCTTCTGCGACAGGTCGCCCCGCGCCACCGCCGTGGTCACCTGCGCGATCTGGCGCACCTGGGAGGTCAGGTTCCCCGCCATGAAGTTGACGGAGTCGGTGAGCTCCTTCCACGTACCGGAAACACCGTCGACCCGCGCCTGGCCACCGAGGCGGCCCTCCGTGCCCACGTCACGTGCCATCCGCGTGACCTGGTCGGCGAAGGACGACAGCTGCGCCACCATCGTGTTGACGGTGTTCTTCAGCTCCAGCATCTCGCCCGCGACATCGACGGTGACCTTCTGCGAGAGATCACCGTTGGCGACCGCGGTCGTCACCTGCGCGATGTCGCGCACCTGCCCCGTAAGGTTCCGGAACGCCGTGTTCACCGAGTCCGTGAGGTCCTTCCAGGTCCCCGCCGCACCCGGCACCTCGGCCTGACCCCCCAGCCGGCCCTCGACGCCGACTTCCCGGGCGACCCGGGTCACTTCCGAGCCGAAGGCCTGGAGCTGGTCCACCATCGTGTTGACGGTGTTCTTCAGCTCCAGCATCTCACCGGCCACATCGACCGTGACCTTCTGCGTCATGTCGCCGCTGGCCACCGCCGTGGTCACCTGCGCGATGTCGCGCACCTGAGTCGTCAGGTTCCGGAAGACCGTGTTCACCGAGTCGGTGAGGTCTTTCCAGGTCCCCGCCGCCCCCGGCACCTGCGCCTGACCACCGAGCAGCCCCTCGCCACCGACCTCGCTGGCCACCCGGGTCACTTCGTCGGCGAAGGTCCGCAGCGTCTCGGTCATCTGGTTGATGGTCTCGGCCAGCTGCGCGACCTCGCCGCGGGCGCTCACCGTGACCTTCTGGGACAGGTCACCGTTGGCGACCGCGGTCGTCACCTCGGCGATCCCGCGCACCTGGGAGGTCAGGTTCCCGGCCATCGTGTTGACGGAGTCGGTGAGGTCCTTCCACACCCCGGCCACACCGGGCACCGTCGCCTGACCGCCCAGCTCACCCTCCGTGCCCACCTCCCGGGCGACCCGGGTCACCTCGGAGGAGAACGACGACAGCTGGTCGACCATCGTGTTGACGGTGTTCTTGAGCTGGAGCATCTCGCCGTCCACATGGACGGTGACCTTCCGCGACAGATCTCCCTTGGCGACCGCAGTCGTCACGAGCGCGATGTCCCGCACCTGCGCGGTCAGCCGGTACGCCATGGTGTTCACGGAGTCCGTGAGGTCCTTCCACGACCCGGACATTCCGCGCACCTGGGCCTGTCCGCCCAGCTTGCCCTCAGTACCCACCTCGACCGCGACCCGTGTCACCTGCTCGGTGAACGCCGACAGCTGGTCGACCAGGTTGTTGACCGTACGGGCGACCTTCAGGAACTCGCCGCGCAGCGGCCGTACCGTCTCGTCGGCCGTGTGCGACCGCAGCTCCATCCGCTGCTCGAGATCACCGTCGGCCACTGCCGACAGCACCCGCCCGACCTCCGAGACCGGGCGTGCCAGATCGTCGACCAGCTCGTTGGAGGCGTCGATCGCGGCGGCCCAGGAGCCCTCGCAGGCACCTGTCTCCAGCCGCTCCGTGAGTTTCCCCTCACGTCCGACCACCCGCCGCACCCGGGCCAGCTCGCCGGTGAGATGGAGATTCCGGTCGGCGACTTCGTTGAAGACTGCCGCGATCTCCGCCAGCACGCCGTCGCCCGAAACGGTCAGGCGCCTACGGAAGTTCCCGTCCCGCATCGCCACCAGGCCTGCCAACAGTCTGTTGAGCGCTGCCGCGTCGACGTCGACGGTTCCATTGCGCCGCTTTTTCACGGGGTGTCCGCCTTTTGTGCGCGTGCCTGTTCCCCGCGCCGCCATGCCAGACTCCACCGTGATCCCTCCCGCAGGGGTTGACCGTATCGCTCGGGCCATATCTGGGAGCTTGCCCAGTTCCTCATTGGCTCACCGCCACAGCCCACCGTCGACGGGTGACCATGCGGACGTCAAATCGTTGAAACGTACCAGGCCGGAACCAATCGGGGTGCAGCCTCCAACGGTTGTCCCACATCACCCTGTTGGGAAGTCCACACTTGTCCGGTCACATGCCTGTTCCTGGTCGTTCCTGCCCGAAGTCGGCCCTCGTGTACCCGGCACCGAGACCGAGCGTCTAGCCTGGCAGGCGAATCGAAGCGGCGAGAAACGGGCACAGGACTCGGGGAAGCGACGAGACACCATATGGGGAGTGCTGTGATCACCGCGCGCGCGGCTGCCACCTTCGACCCGGTCGGGCGCTCCGTCGCGACGGCCCGCACCTTTGTCCGTGACACTCTCCAGGGATGGGGATACGCGGATGTTGTCGACGACGCCGTCGTCCTCACCAGCGAGCTCGTGACCAACGCGGTGGTGCACGCAGGCACCGCCGCGGATGTGCTGTGCCTGCGTACGGAGGACGGCGTCCGGATCGAGGTCTCCGACCACTATCCGGAACGCGAGATCCCGCTCCAGAGCACAGGTCTGAACTTCGGCAGCCCCGACCGTGAGAACGGCCGCGGACTGCTGCTCTGCGCGGCGCTCGCTTCCCGGTGGGGCGTCGAGTATTCGCCCACCCACAAACATGTCTGGTTCCAGCTCGATCTCCCCGAGCGCCCGGTGGGTATCCGATCCGCCGGCCCCCTGCTCCCGGTCGGCCTGCTCCCGGTCGCCGACGAGCGCGTGCGGGTGGCCGTCGTCCAGATCGACAGCACCGGTTCCATCGCCGCCTGGAACGAGGACGCCGCGTTCCTCTTCGGGTATGCCGCGGACCAGGTGACCGGGAAACAGTTCACCGACTTCACCGCCTGGCCACAGACGCCCGGCACCAACACCGGCATCGTGGACGCACTGCAGCTCTCGCGCTGGGAGGGAAGTTACGGAATCCGGGGCGCCGACGGCCGTACCGTCCCCGTCTACGCCTCACATCTCCGGGTCCGGGACGCGCACGGCGAACCGTCCACGGTCTGTCTGCTCGTCCGCGACTACGAACGCGCCGTGCTCCAGTCCCCGGTACGCACACCGGTCTCCGACGCAAACGCCGAGAGCCACAAGACGGACCCGTTCGAGATCTTCATCGGCTCCCCCGCCCCCGACGACCTCGACGGCCTGCTCCAGCGCACGGTCGAGCGGGCGCGCGACATGCTCGACGCCGATTCGGCCTTCCTGCTGCTGGCGACGGACGACGAAACGGAACTGGAGGTACGGGCCACGACCGGTCTGCCCTCCGCCCGCCAGCGTTTCGCCCGGGTTCCTGTGGAGGCCGGTACCGGACGTTACGGCTCCGCCCGGATGCCCGCCGTCCACGAAGACCTCGACAACGTGCCCGGCGCCGTTCCCCTGCTCGGCGGCACGGGGATGCGCTCCGTCGTGACCGTCCCGCTGAAGGTCGAGGGCCGCCTCACAGGCTCGCTGGGTGTCGCCGCGGAAGCAGCCGGCCGTTACTCCAACGAGGAGGCCCTGCGCCTCCAGTTCGCCGCCGACCGCATCGCGCTGGCCGTCGAATCGGCCCGCCTGGGCGAGCTGGAACGCCTGCGCCGCGGTTCCCTCTCCTTCCTCGTCGAGGCCTCCGACCTGCTCGCCGGCACCCTCGACCGGGACCAGACCCTGGCGCTGATGGCCCAGATGACGGTCCCCACCCTCGCCACTTGGTGCGCGGTCTACACGATCGCGGACCAGTCCTCGGAGCCGTACCTCTCCTACGTGCTGCACGAGGACGAGGAGCTCATCGACGGCCTCAAGGCCCTGCTCTCCAAGATCGCTCCCCCAGATCCTGTGCCGACCCCGGGCGCCCGTGTCTGGGCGGCCCCGTCCGAGGCCGCCCACCAGACGGCCCTGCACACCTCGATGCGTACGCTCGGCCTCGGCGAACCCGGCGGGCTGGGCTCCGGCATCCGTACGACGCTCGCCACCGCGGCCGTGGTCGGCGGGGAGACGGTGGTCCTGCCACTCGTCGCCCGAAACCGTGTCATCGGCATGCTCACGCTCGGGAAGCCCTCCGACAACCACTTCCGCCAGGAGATCCTGGAGCTGGCCGAGGACCTCTCCCGCCGCGCCGCCCTCGCCCTCGACAACGCCCGCCTCTACTCGGAGCGCATGGCGATCAGCCAGTCCCTGCAGCGCAGCCTGCTGCCGCCG
The DNA here is from genome assembly GCF_040295565.1 of Streptomyces sp. NPDC002785. Taxonomy (NCBI): domain Bacteria; kingdom Bacillati; phylum Actinomycetota; class Actinomycetes; order Kitasatosporales; family Streptomycetaceae; genus Streptomyces; species Streptomyces sp. NPDC002785. The sequence goes on from NZ_JBEOVN010000178.1 coordinate 12,819, forward strand.
GGGCTGCCCGAGGTCCCCAATGTCGAAATCGAGGTCATCTACCGCGCGGCGGGCGAGGGCAACGAGGTCGGCGGCGACTTCTACGACGTCTTCCCGATCCGCGACGGCGCCTACGGCTTCGCCATCGGTGACGTCTGCGGTACGGGACCGGAGGCCGCGGCCGTCACGGGCCTCGCCCGCCACGCCCTGCGCCTGCTCGCCCGCGAAGGCTTCGGCGGCCCGGCGGTTCTGGAGCGCCTCAACGCCGCCATCCTGGACGAGGGTGCCCGCAGCCGCTTCCTGACCCTCCTGTACGGGGAGCTGTGGCCACAGGAAGACGGGAGCGCACTCCTGAAGGTGGTCTGCGCGGGGCACCCGCTGCCGTTGCGCCTGCGCCAGGACGGCTCGGTGGAGTCAGCGGCCGAACCTCAACCCCTGCTGGGCGTCATCGAGGACCTCGAACTGTACGAGCAGACGGTGACCCTCGCCCCGGGCGACGTCCTGCTGTGCGTGACCGACGGCGTCACGGAACGCCGTGAGGGCACCCGCATGCTCGGCGACGACGGTCTGGCGGACGTCCTGGCCACCTGTACCGGCTTCACGGCAGGCGCGGTGGCAGCACGCATCCTGCGGGCGGTCGAACGCTTCGCCGTCGAGCCGGCCTCCGACGACATGGCCATCCTCGCCATGCGCGTCCCTGAACCTCCCACCACCTGACCGCATTTCACCGGGCCGGATCCTCTGCGACACTCCGGCCCATGACCTCAGAGACGATCACCGCAGCATCCGCGGGTACGTGGGAACTCGGCGACCTGACAGTCAATCGCCTCGGCTTCGGCGCGATGCGGCTGACCGGCAGCGCCGCCTTCGACCTCGGCGCCCCTGGCAACCGTGAACAGTCGATCGGCGTGCTCCGGCGGGCGATCGAGCTCGGTGTGAACCACATCGACACCGCCGCGTTCTACTTCTCGTCGCTGCGGTCGGCCAACGAGCTGATCAACCGGGCGCTCGCTCCGTATCCCGAGGACCTGGTGATAGCCACCAAGGTCGGTCCCCGACGGGACGCCTCGGGCACGTGGATCGCCCCCGCGAGGCCGGACGAGCTGCGCGGCCAGGTCGAGGAGAATCTTCGCCAACTGGGCCGCGACCACCTCGATCTGGTGAATCTGCGCCTCATGGGCCAGGATTCGCTCGCCGAGCACTTCGGCGCCCTGGGCGAGCTCCGCGACGCCGGCCTCGTACGTCACCTCGGCATCTCAGGTATCACCAGCGAACACCTCGCCGAGGCCCGAACCATCGCCCCGGTCGTCTGCGTGCAGAACCGCTACGGCATCGACTCCCGCAACGCGGGCACGGACGACGTCCTACGCCTCTGTGAAGAGCAGGGAATCGCGTTCGTTCCCTTCTTCGCCATAGCCGGTCAGGGACGCGAGGAGGGCGCAGGCGCCATGAGCGCCGATGACGACGAAGTGCTCGCCGTGGCCCGCGCGCACGGCACGACAGCGGCACAGGTCCGGCTGGCCTGGACGCTCCATCAAGGCCCCCACGTACTGGCCATCCCCGGCACCGGTAATCCGGATCACCTGGTGGAGAACGTGGCTGCCGGCGCCTTGTGCCTGTCGGCCGACGAGGTCGCCCGTCTCGATGAGCACCACGCGGGTGGCAAGTGAGCCGGGAAACCCCGGACAGGCGAAAGGCCCCCGCCAAGTGGCGGGGGCCTTTCGTCTTGCCTGAGCCCCAATGCGGAATCGAACCGCAGACCTTCTCCTTACCATGGAGACGCTCTACCGACTGAGCTATTGGGGCCTGCTGCGCTGTGGCAACGAGGTAAAGCATACCCTGAACTCAGGGGTGCTCAAAACCACTGCTCACAGAAGACTCTGACGAGTCCTCATCTGCCCCACCGACCGTCTCGCCACGTTGCGCCGGCGTCGCCGACCCGAAGGAGAACGGGCAGAGCCGAACGACGGCATGAGTGGGTCCTGAAACGCAGGAAAGCCCCGTGCCACAAGGGCACGGGGCTTTCCTTAAAAGGAGTTCGGCGGCGTCCTACTCTCCCACAG
>NZ_JBEOVN010000179.1:0-14683 GCF_040295565.1 Streptomyces sp. NPDC002785
CCCGGCGGCTGAACCGGATCCGGGCGCGGCCCCCGGGGCGCGCGCCCCGGGAGCCTCTCCGTACGCGGACTCCTACGCGTACGTCGTGCGGTGAGCCGCTCGTACGCCGCTCGTACGCCGCGAAAGGAGTCAGACGACCTCGGCCTGCTTGGGAGTGGCGGCCGCGCCCCGTGCCTGCGTGTCGTCCGACGACGTGGTCTCCGGGCCCGCTCCCCGCAGCGGGACCTCCTTGACGAACACCGAGGCGAGCAGGGCGATGACGCCGACCGAGGCGCCCACCAGGAACGCGATGTGCGTGCCGGACGACACCGCGTACTGGTACGCCTCACGCACCGCGTCCGGCAGCTTCGCCAGGCTCGCCGCGTCCAGCTGCGCGGACTTCGCGGTGGCTGCCCCGCCGCCGCGGGCCGCCATCTCGTCCTGCACCCGTCCGGTGAACAGCGCGCCCATGATCGCGACGCCGAAGGAGCTGCCGAGCGTACGGAAGAGGGTGGTCGCGGAGGAGGCGACGCCCATGTCCTTCATCTCCACGCTGTTCTGCGCGACGAGCATCGTGATCTGCATCAGGAAGCCCATGCCCGCGCCGAGCACCGCCATGTAGATGCCCGAGGTCAACCGTGTGGTGGCGGTGTCCATCTGGGAGAGCAGGAACAGACCGGCCACCATCAGGGCGGAGCCCACGATGGGGAAGATCTTGTACTTGCCGGTGCTGGTGGTGACCCGTCCCGCGAACAGTGAGACCACCATCATCGCCAGCAGCATCGGCAGGAGCAGCAGACCCGAGTTGGTCGCGGAGGCGCCCTGGACGGACTGCTGGTACAGCGGCAGGAAGAGCACCGCACCGAACATCACGAAGCCCACCATGAAGCCGACGACGGACATCAGGGTGAAGTTGCGACTGCGGAATATGTGCAGCGGAATGATCGGTTCCGCGGCCTTGGTCTCGACGGCGAGGAAGCCGACGAGCGAGGCGACACCGATCACGATGAGCTCCACGATCACAGCGGAGTTCCAGTCGTACTCCGAACCGCCCCAGGTGGTGACCAGCACGATCGCGGTGATGCCGAGAGTCAGCAGCCCGGCGCCGAGGTAGTCGACCTTCGCCGTGGTGCGCTCACGCTTCGGCAGATGCAGTACGGCGGTGACCATGGCGAGGGCGACCGCGCCGAGCGGCAGGTTGATGTAGAAGCTCCAGCGCCAGCCGAGGTGGTCGGTGATGGTGCCGCCGACCAGCGGTCCGCCGATCATGGCGATGGCCATGACACCGGCCATCATGCCCTGGTACTTGCCGCGTTCGCGGGGCGGTACGAGGTCTCCGATGATCGCCATGACGCCAACCATCAGACCGCCCGCGCCGAGCCCCTGGACCGCCCGGAAACCGATCAGCTGGCCCATGTCCTGGGCCATTCCGCTCAGCACCGAGCCGATCAGGAAGATCACGATGGACGTGAGGAAGATGCCCTTGCGCCCGTACATGTCGCCGAGCTTGCCCCAGATGGGGGTGGAGGCGGCGGTGGCCAGGGTGTACGCGGTGACGACCCAGGACAGATGCTCCAGGCCGCCCAGGTCACCGACGATGGTCGGCATGGCCGTGCCGACGATCAGGTTGTCCAGCATGGCGAGCAGCATCGTGATCATGAGGGCGAGCATCACCACCCGGACACTGCGCTGCCGCTTCCCGGGTTTCCCGCCAGGCACGTCGGCACCAGCCGCCTTTCCGCCGGCCGCCTTCTTCAGATCGGACATTGGTCCCCACTCCCCTGATCCCCTGTGTGGGCCGGACACTTACTTGCCGCCCGGCTAGTTGACTACACTGGGGAAAGTAGACCCGTAACTAGCCGGGCGTCAAGTAAGTTTTTTGAGGGAGAGCTTCATGGGCCGCACACCGCAGCAGCGCCGTGGCAACACGCGCCAGCGCATTCAGGATGTAGCCCTGGAGCTCTTCGCCGAACAGGGCTACGAGAAGACCTCGCTCCGCGAGATCTCCGAGCGGCTGGATGTCACCAAGGCCGCGCTGTACTACCACTTCAAGACCAAGGAAGACATCCTGGTCAGCATCTTCGAGGACCTGAACCGTCCGGTCGAGGAGCTGCTCGCCTGGGGCAAGGAGCAGCCGCGCACCCTGGAGACGAAGAAGGAGATCCTCAGCCGCTACAGCGAGGCCCTGATCGCCGCCGCCCCGCTGTTCCGCTTCATGCAGGAGAACCAGGCGGCCGTACGGGACCTCAGCATCGGGGTGACCATCAAGCAACGCGTCGTCGCCCTGGTCGACCTGATCCAGGAACCCGGCGCATCACTGACCGACCAGGTGCGCTGCTTCACCGCGCTCTTCGCGACGCACGCGGGCATGTTCGCCCTCAAGGACCTCGAAGGCGACCCCGAGGAGAAGCGCAAGGCCATCCTCGAAGTCGCCTTCGATCTGGTCACCCGGGCGCACAGCCCGGGGTCCGCCGAGTAGCGGGGTACACCCCGGTCGGGTCAGACCATGACGCCTTCCTTGTGCAGGAACGAGACCGGGTTGATCGCGGAACCGTAGTTCGGCGTGGTCCGGATCTCGAAGTGCAGGTGCGGGCCGCTGGAGTTTCCGGTGTTGCCGGAGAGTGCGATCTTCTCGCCCGTCTTCACGGTCTGGCCGACGTGCACATCGATCCGCGACAGGTGGGCGTACTGCGAGTACGTGCCGTTGCCGTGGCTGATCACGATGGCGTTGCCGTACGCGGGGCCGTCGCCGCCGCCGTTCGGACCGACCTTCACCACGGTGCCGCTGTGCGCGGCCTGGACCTTGGTGCCGATCGGCACGGCGAAGTCCTGGCCGGAGTGCTTGTGGGCCCAGCGGGCGCCGTCGTTGCCGAAGCTGGCGCTCAGCACGTACTGGCGTACCGGGGTCTCCCAGGCGGCGGCCTTTTTCACGGCCACCTTCTCGGCCGCCGCGCGTTCGGCCTTGGCTGCCTTGGCTGCCTTGGCTGCCTTGGCTGCCTCGGCCGCCTCGGCCGCCTCGGCCGCCTTGCCCTGCACGGCCGCCTGCTTGGCGACCGAGTCGGCCGCGCCCATATCGACCAGGCTCGCGGTGCCGGGGGCACCCGCCGCGCCGGCCGCGAACGCAGCGCCCACGCCGAGAACCATCGACGTCCCCAGGCCGGCTGCCACCACGGCGCCACGGACACGGGACAGGGACGGGCGACGAGAGTGCTGGAACGAAACGCGCTTCGACATAAGCGGAGAACCTCCGGAGATGACTGGACCTGGCGCTTCCGCCGGGCTGGCCATTCCTTGGTAACCCGCACCCCCACTAATGCCCAAACACCCCATCTACGAACAAAAGCCGTAGCCGAAGCCTCGGGAGTTCGCCGGAAGTGGTTTGGCGCATGCCGCTTTCGAACTCGTCGAAACTCTTTTTTCGGACCGGTTTAACCCCAGCTCAAAACTGCTCGAACCTGACTAAACATAGCGATCCAGGCTTCCCTCCCTCTGCCTCCGAAAGCCTCTCCTTGCGCAGGGGCAGAAGCCCCTGCTGCGATCACGGCATTTCCCCCTATCGCCCCTAGTAGGCCCCGAACGGGCTGTGCGCCTTGTCACCATCGGCGGGGCCAAAGGCCGTCCGATTCGGGACTTTCGGCCCGCTCAACGGCTCGACACTCCTGAAAAGCCCCCGGCTGGAATCCTCCGCCTCGGCGCGGACCCTGCGAGGGCGTGATTCGGACCGCCCGGGTCACCGGCCTCACCATGCGGGTGGCGCCGCTGGCGGAGTTCGAGGGGGAGGCGACCGTCCCCTCCGTCAAAGAACCGGTGCTCCGCTGCGACCCGGAACCGGTCGGCGGGTTCGAGTGGCTCCCCGGGGTCTTTCCCTTGTCGGGGTCGTTCCGGTTCCCCCCGTCCACGGACGAGGGGAGCATCGAGACGAGGGAGCATCGATCTGTCCCGCTCGAAGCCCTGCCCGGACTCCGGAGCGCCATCACCGGCGGCCATCGGCTCATCGGCGGCGAAGGCCTCGATGTGCGCTGCCGACTGCAGCACCGCGGCACGGCGGGCACGGCGGGCACCGCGGCACCGCACCACGGCAAAAGGGGCTGCCCCGGACCGTTCTCACGGTTCCGGGGCAGCCCCTTCGGATGCTCAGGCGCTCGGAGGCGTCCTTACACGTCCTTCGACATGTTCGGGCCTGCGCCACCCGCCGCCTGCTCGATCGGGGGGACGTCGGGCAGAGCCGACTTCTCCTCGCCGCGGAAGGTGAACTTCTTCTCCTCACCCTCGCCCTCGGTGCCGACGACCACGATGTGACCGGAGCGCAGCTCACCGAAGAGGATCTTCTCGGAGAGGATGTCCTCGATCTCGCGCTGGATCGTCCGGCGCAGCGGCCGGGCGCCCATCACGGGGTCGTAGCCCTTCTTCGCCAGGAGCGACTTGGCTTCCGAGCTCAGCTCGATGCCCATGTCGCGGTCCTTCAGGCGCTCGTCCACCTTGGCCAGCATGAGGTCGACGATCTGGATGATGTCTTCCTCGGTGAGCTGGTGGAAGACGACCGTGTCGTCGACACGGTTGAGGAACTCGGGGCGGAAGTGCTGCTTGAGCTCTTCGTTGACCTTGGCCTTCATCCGCTCGTAGTTCGTCTTGACGTCACCCTGGGCGGCGAAGCCCAGGTTGAAGCCCTTGGAGATGTCCCGGGTCCCGAGGTTGGTCGTCATGATGATGACCGTGTTCTTGAAGTCCACGACCCGGCCCTGGGAGTCGGTCAGGCGACCGTCTTCCAGAATCTGGAGCAGGGAATTGAAGATATCGGGGTGGGCCTTCTCGACCTCGTCGAAGAGGACGACGGAGAACGGCTTGCGGCGCACCTTCTCGGTGAGCTGGCCGCCCTCCTCGTAACCCACGTAGCCGGGGGGAGAACCGAAGAGGCGGGAAACCGTGTGCTTCTCGCTGAACTCCGACATGTCGAGGGCGATCAGCGCGTCCTCGTCGCCGAAGAGGAATTCGGCGAGCGTCTTGGAGAGCTCCGTCTTACCGACACCGGACGGGCCGGCGAAGATGAACGAGCCACCGGGGCGCTTCGGGTCCTTCAGGCCGGCTCGCGTACGGCGGATCGCCTGCGAGAGGGCCTTGATGGCGTCCTGCTGGCCGATGACGCGCTTGTGGAGCTCGTCCTCCATGCGCAGCAGACGGGAGGACTCCTCCTCCGTCAGCTTGAAGACCGGAATGCCGGTCGCGGTGGCCAGGACTTCGGCGATCAGCTCGCCGTCGACCTCGGCCACGACGTCCATGTCGCCGGCCTTCCACTCCTTCTCGCGCTTGGTCTTCGCTGCGAGAAGCTGCTTCTCCTTGTCGCGCAGGGAGGCGGCCTTCTCGAAGTCCTGCGAGTCGATCGCGGACTCCTTGTCGCGGCGTACGCCCGCGATCTTCTCGTCGAACTCGCGGAGGTCCGGCGGCGCGGTCATCCGGCGGATGCGCATCCGGGAACCGGCCTCGTCGATCAGGTCGATCGCCTTGTCCGGCAGGAAGCGGTCCGAGATGTACCGGTCCGCCAGCGTCGCGGCCTGGACCAGCGCCTCGTCCGTGATGGAGACGCGGTGGTGGGCCTCGTAGCGGTCGCGCAGACCCTTGAGGATCTCGATGGTGTGCGGCAGCGACGGCTCCGCGACCTGGATGGGCTGGAAGCGGCGCTCGAGAGCAGCGTCCTTCTCCAGGTGCTTGCGGTACTCGTCGAGCGTCGTGGCACCGATGGTCTGCAGCTCGCCGCGGGCCAGCATGGGCTTGAGGATGCTGGCGGCGTCGATCGCGCCCTCGGCGGCGCCCGCACCCACGAGGGTGTGGAGCTCGTCGATGAACAGGATGATGTCGCCGCGGGTGCGGATCTCCTTGAGGACCTTCTTCAGGCGCTCCTCGAAGTCACCGCGGTAGCGGGAGCCGGCGACCAGCGCACCGAGGTCGAGGGTGTAGAGGTGCTTGTCCTTGAGGGTCTCGGGCACCTCGCCCTTGACGATGGCCTGCGCCAGTCCTTCGACGACCGCCGTCTTGCCAACGCCGGGCTCGCCGATGAGAACCGGGTTGTTCTTGGTACGGCGGGAAAGCACCTGCATGACCCGCTCGATCTCCTTCTCGCGCCCGATGACCGGGTCGAGCTTGGATTCGCGAGCGGCCTGGGTGAGATTCCGGCCGAACTGGTCGAGCACCAGGGACGTGGAGGGCGTGCCTTCCGCGGGGCCGCCCGCGGTTGCCGCCTCCTTGCCGCCCGAGTAGCCGGAGAGCAGCTGGATGACCTGCTGCCGCACCCGGTTCAGGTCGGCGCCCAGCTTCACGAGGACCTGGGCTGCGACGCCCTCGCCCTCGCGGATCAGGCCGAGCAGGATGTGCTCGGTGCCGATGTAGTTGTGGCCGAGCTGGAGGGCCTCGCGGAGCGACAGCTCCAGGACCTTCTTGGCCCGGGGGGTGAAGGGGATGTGCCCGGACGGAGCCTGCTGGCCCTGGCCGATGATCTCCTCCACCTGCTGGCGGACCGCCTCGAGCGAAATCCCGAGGCTCTCCAGGGCCTTAGCGGCGACACCCTCACCCTCATGGATAAGGCCCAGGAGGATGTGCTCGGTGCCGATGTAGTTGTGGTTGAGCATCCGGGCTTCTTCCTGAGCCAGGACGACAACCCGCCGCGCGCGGTCGGTGAACCTCTCGAACATCGTTAATCGCTCCTCAGAGCGGTCAGGCAGTAAGGGGTCGGTCCCCTCCCTGTCCTTCCGCAGCTTAGTCCCGCAAGCGGGGACCGCTCATTCCAACTGCCGACACCGTTCTTGGCCTCCTGCCCCGAACGCCGACATCTGCTCCAACCCGATGGTGCGAGACGATGTTCCCGCAGGCCAGGCAGATACCCCTTTCGCCACTACGCCGATGGCGAACGTGAGATGCCCGAGCCTGCGTGTCGCCCCTCCCCACTAGGGATGTCCTACCCGCAATTACAGACAGTCCATGCGGCGCACGTCGGTTCCCTCCGCTACGGGCGAACATCTTCGCGCTGCCGAACACGTCTCCACACCCCCACCTCGGGCACGTTGTGCGCTCACGCGCGAACTCTACGTAACCCCTGAGGCGGTTCGACCGTTCTTCCGACATGACCATCACCGTCCCGCCTGCCCTGCCGTCGCTCGCCGACGAGAGGGAGGGCCACGCCGAGTACGCACGGTGGGCGCAGTGGTACGAGCGCGAGCTCGGCTGGGCCACGGAGGGCACCACACCGGTGCGGCTGCTGACCGGGCTGCGGTTCGACGTCCTGGAGGTGCCTGCGGCCGCCGGCCATGCGGCGCTGCGGCGGGTGGGCCGCACCGGACCGGTGGCGCTGGCCGGTGCGCGGATGAACCTGCTGGTGGCAGCGGGAAGCGCCGACGAGTTGTCCGGGCTGCTCGACTGGCTGGAGTGGGGCGGCATCGCCCTCTCGCTGACCGCCATCGGTACGGGCGGTCGGATCACTGCGCCGACACCGCCCGGTCGGGTGGCGGGCCGGTCGGGGGCCGCCGTATGGCTGCGGCCCCCCGGGCTGCGGCACGAGGGAGAGCCGGAGCTCCCGGCCTTCTGCGGCCTCGGGAGCAGGGGTGGGGGTGCTCCCGATCTCGTACGGCTCGTGGACGCGGTGGCGACGGAATGCCACCGGGCCCGGTTGATGCGCGCCCGAACGGGGCGGTCGACCGATGAGTCGACAGCTCAGCCGTTGGCCTTCTCGTAAGCCTCACGGATCTCCGCGGGAACACGGCCGCGGTCATTCACATTGTGGCCGTTCTCGCGCGCCCACTTACGGATCTCCGCGGTGTCCTTGTTGCCACCCGTAACAGCGCGGCCCTTGCCACGGCCGGCCGCCGCGCGGCCACCCGTACGCCGGCCACCCTTGGTGTAGGGCTCAAGAAGGCCACGGAGCTTGTCCGCGTTGCTCGTGGTGAGGTCAATCTCGTACGTCTTGCCATCCAGAGCGAACGTGACTGTCTCGTCCGCCTCGCCACCGTCGAGGTCATCGACAAGAAGGACCTGAACCTTCTGTGCCACCGGATTTCCTTTCATCGAAAATGCAGTACGCGGAAAGGAAACCGCTTTTCCCCGGAAAACACAAACCCTCGGGAGAGGTTCAGCATCCCGAGAAGACGGGAAACATGCGCGATTCGGACATAGAGCTACGGCTTCTTGTGGCGGTCACAGGTGCAGAAGCATCCGGCTGTTGCCCAAGGTGTTCGGCTTCACTCGTTCGAGACCCAGGAACTCTGCTACACCCTCGTCATAGGAACGCAGCAGCTCGCTGTAGACATCTCCGTCGACCGGTGTCTCTCCGATCTCCACGAAGCCGTGCTTCGCGAAGAAGTCGACTTCGAAGGTGAGACAGAAAACCCGCCGCACACCCAGCCAACGGGCGGTCTGCAACAACTTGTCCAGTACTTGATGCCCGACTCCGGCACCCCTGATGCTGTGATCGACCGCGAGAGTACGCACTTCGGCGAGGTCTTCCCACATCACATGCAGTGCACCGCAGCCGATGACCCGGGCGTCCTCGTCGCGTTCTGCGATCCAGAACTCCTGGATGTCCTCGTAAAGCGTCACCGTTGCTTTGTCGAGCAGGATGCCTTCACGTACGTACCCGTCGAGGAGACGGCGGACCGATGCCACATCGCTGGTCCTGGCACGGCGGACAGTGATCGCCACGTTTATAACCGACGGTTCGGTACGGAAATCGGTATGCGGAAGCTCTGAGGACATACCCAGACGCTATCGTCCGGTCTCCGGCTCCGCGTCGTCGGCCGGATCTTCGGTCGCTTCTCCGGCTGGTTCATCAGTCGGCTCATCGCCCGGTTCATCGACCGCCTCACGGGTCGCTTCATCCGCTGCTTCGCCGGACGGCGGCTCGGGGGCCTCGTGCAGGTCGGGCAGAACGATCCGCATGGCGTCCTGGAGGGCCTCACGCTGCTCGGCGGACATCATGCCGAAGAAGGCGACAAGAGCGGCGGCGGGGTTGTCGCTGTGCGACCAGGCTTCGTTCATCAGTGCGGCCGAGTAGGCGGCGCGGGTGGAGACCGCCGTATATCGATATGCGCGGCCGTCGACTTCCCTGCGCACCCAGCCCTTCTGATGGAGATTGTCCATTACCGTCATGACGGTTGTGTAGGCGATGGAGCGTTCCCGCTGAAGGTCCTCAAGGACTTCCCGCACCGTGACGGGACGGTTCCATTGCCAGACCCGCGTCATCACGGCGTCTTCCAGATCTCCCAATTGGCGGGGCACAATGTCACTTTAGTGCCAGATGCCGGGAATGCTCGGCTATTTAAGCAGCAAAAGGGCGCACGGCTCTTGACAAGTCGTGCGCCCTTCACGTGCTGCGAGGTCCGGGGAAGTCAGACGCCGTCGGTACGCGATGCCTGCTGGGCCGATTCGGCGCGGCCGATCGCCATGTCCACGGCCGCGTCCTCCTTGGCCTTATTGGGACCGCCCTGGCTCTTGATGATCGTCACGACGAGGCCGATGAAGAAGGCGGCCATCACCACGGGGGGCACGAGCGCGGATACGTAGTCCATGGCGTCCAGAGTAGCGAGACGGGTACCGACTTCCGCGCGCCCCCTCCGTCTGGCGGCGAGGCTATCCCGCGGCCCGCTGCTGGGGTGGCGGGACCGGGCGGCGGGGCGGGAAGACCTCCGAGGGCTTCGGCGCCGGACGGTCGGACGGCCGGGCCGGCCGGGGCGGGGCCGCCGGTGTCTTCGGCCGTTCGGGTTCGGGCTCGGCGGCCCGGCCGCCGGGCAGGGCGAGGAGCCGGCTGCGGGGTACGCGGGCCGCCGACGGCGCGGCACGTCCGGCGAGGCGGGCCCGCACCGACCGCTCCACGAGCTCCTGGCAGCGCTCCAGGAGCGCCGCGGCCATCGGCCTGTGGCGCAGGGCGCGCAGCGCTGCGAGGTCATCGGGACGGGGGTCGTATCCGCACGCCAGGGCGTCCTGGAGCAGCTCCAGATAACCGCTGACGGAGCCGGGGAGGGCGTTGCGGTAGCGGACGAGGTCGGCGAGGAGGAACGCGCGCAGCCGTCCCGCCTCGCCGACCGCCTCGTCCACGGCGCCCGCCAGCCGCAGGCAGTCCTGGACGTCCTCGTCGGGCAGGTGCGTAGGGTGAAGGGCGATGGCGAGGGCGCGTCGGAGCACACGCAGCTCGTCCGCGCTGAACGCCATACCGCCGCGTGATCCGTAAGGCGTGGGCATGACGCGACAATACGTGCTAAATGGACAAAATCGGCTTAACTGGCAGTCAGCGGCGCGGCGGCGGCCCCCGTTCCGCCGAACCGTTACCGCTGGCTCCGCCCCGTATTCGCTACGTCCGGGACACGTTCCGCTCGTACACCAGACGCAGGCCGACAAGGGTGAGCCAGGGCTCGTGCTCGTCGATGACGGAGGACTCGCCCAACACCATCGGCGCAAGGCCGCCCGTCGCGATGACGGTGACGTCGTCGGGGTCGGCCGCCAGCTCCTTCTTCATCCGTGCGACGACGCCGTCGACCTGGCCCGCGAAGCCGTAGATGATGCCCGACTGCATCGCCTCGACGGTGTTCTTGCCGATCACGCTGCGCGGCCGGGCCAGCTCGATCTTGCGGAGCTGGGCGCCCTTGACGCCCAGTGCCTCGACCGAGATCTCTATGCCGGGGGCGATGACACCGCCGGTGTACTCGCCGCGGGCGGAGACCGCGTCGAAAGTGGTGGCCGTGCCGAAGTCGACGACGATCGCCGGACCGCCGTACAGGTCGACGGCGGCCACCGCGTTGATGATGCGGTCCGCGCCGACCTCCTTCGGGTTGTCCATCAGGATCGGCACCCCGGTCTTGACGCCCGGCTCGACAAGGACCGCGGGGACGTCGCCGTAGTAGCGGCGGGTCACCTCCCGCAGCTCGTGCAGGACGGCCGGGACCGTGGAGCAGATCGCGATGCCCTCGATGCCGTCGCCCAGCTCCTCGCCGAGCAGCGGGTGCATGCCCATCAAGCCCTGGAGCAGCACCGCGAGCTCGTCCGCGGTGCGGCGGGCATCGGTGGAGATCCGCCAGTGCTCGACGATCTCCTCACCGTCGAACAGGCCGAGGACGGTGTGGGTGTTGCCGACGTCGATGGTGAGCAGCATCAGACGCCGGCCCCGTAGGTGTCGCGGAAGTCCAGGCCGATGTCGAGGATCGGCGAGGAGTGGGTGAGCGCACCGACCGCCAGGTAGTCGACGCCCGCTTCCGCGTAGGCGCGTGCGGTGTCGAGGGAGAGCCGGCCGGAGGACTCCAGGACCGCCCGACCGCCGACCAGGGCGACTGCCTCGGCCGTCTGCAGCGGCGTGAAGTTGTCCAGCAGGATCAGATCGGCTCCCGCGTCGATGACCTCGCGGACCTGCTGCAGCGTGTCGACCTCCACCTCGATCGGTACGTCCGGGAACTCGTCCCGTACCCGCTTGAAGGCCTCGGCCACGCCGCCCGCAGCGACGACGTGGTTGTCCTTGACCAGCGCCGCGTCCGACAGCGACATGCGGTGGTTGACGCCGCCGCCGCAGCGCACCGCGTACTTCTCCATGGCGCGCAGGCCCGGAGTGGTCTTGCGGGTGTCGCGGACCTTGGCCTTCGTGCCTTCGAGCACATCGGCCCAGGCGCGGGTGGCGGTCGCGATGCCGGAGAGCCTGCACAGCAGGTTGAGTGCGCTGCGCTCGCCGGTGAGCAGGTCGCGGGTGCGGGTGGTGACGGTCAGCAGCTTCTGGCCGGGGGCGACGCGGTCGCCGTCCTCGACATGGCGCTCGACGGCGAACTCGTCCGTGCAGACGATGGACAGGACGGCCTCGGCGACGCGCAGACCGGCCACGACGCCCGCCTCACGGGCGGTGAAGTCTCCGGTGGCCACCGCGTCCTCGGAAACGGTCGCGACTGTGGTGACGTCGACACCGCCGTCGAGGTCCTCCTCGATGGCGACGTGCGCGATGTCCTCGACCTGGACCGGGTCCAGGCCCGCATCGGCGAGGAGCTGGGCGAGATCGGGGTCGAGGCCGCACTCCAGGGGGTTGAGCTCGTAGAACTCGTCCCCGCCGCAGCCGCAGCCGTCCCCGCAGCCGCCCGCTGACGGTGCGGGCGCGCCGATCTGGATCAGCGGTACGTCCACGGGTGTGGGGCGCGGATTCTCTTCGGGCGTGCTCACGGTTACGGCTCCTCGGTGACGTCGGCGGGGTGAATCAATGGTGCTGCTGCGCAGTCTGGTGCCTGCGTCGGGCGTACGGGCCCGAATGCCTCGGTCCGCGTCCGGCGAAGGACCGGTCGACGCTCCGGGGTGAGCCGGACGACGAGGTGGCGGCGCCAGTTCTCGTCGTCGCGCTCGGGCCGGTCCTCGCGCCAGTGGCAGCCGCGGGTCTCCTCGCGCCGGCGGGCGGCGGCGACCAGGACGCGCGAGACGAGGAGCAGGTTGGTGGCCTCCCAAGCCTCGACGCCGGGCACCGCGACCTTGGCCTCGGCGGCCTCGGCAGCGGTGTTGTGCAGGGCCTCCAGCTCCTCGGCGGCGGCGGCCAGGCTCTCGGCGGAGCGGAGGACTCCGGCGCCCCGGGTCATGATCCGCTGGATCGTGCCGCGTGCCTCGGGGTCGAGCAGCGGCGAGGGGGCGGGGAAGGTGCCGACGGTCGCGGCGCCGGCGCTGGGACGGTCCTCGACGATGTCCGCCGCGATGCGCTCGGCGAAGACGAGGCCCTCCAGGAGGGAGTTCGACGCCAGCCGGTTCGCGCCGTGCACGCCGGTGCAGGCGACCTCACCACAGGCGTACAGACCGGGCACGGTCGTACGTCCCCGCAGGTCGGTGCGGATGCCGCCGGAGGCGTAGTGCGCGGCGGGGGCGACCGGGATGGGTTCGGTGATCGGGTCGATGCCGTGGGCGCGGCAGGCCGCCAGGATGGTGGGGAAGCGCTGTTCCCACATCTCGGCGCCGAAGTGACGGGCGTCGAGATACATGTGCTCGGTGCCGTGCAGCTCCATCTGGCGCGTGATGGCCTTGGCGACGATGTCGCGCGGGGCCAGTTCCGCCAGTTCGTGCTGCCCGGCCATGAAGCGCGTACCGGACGCGTCGACGAGATGGGCGCCCTCGCCCCGTACCGCCTCCGACACCAGGGGCTGCTGCCCCTCGGAGCCGGCGCCGAGGAAGAGGACCGTCGGGTGGAACTGGACGAATTCGAGGTCGGAGACCTCCGCACCGGCCCGCAGCGCCAGGGCCACGCCGTCGCCGGTGGAGACCGCCGGGTTGGTGGTGGCGGAGAAGACCTGGCCCATGCCGCCGGTGGCGAGGACCACCGCGGGGGCGCGGACCGCGCCGACACCGTCGTGCTGGCCCTCGCCCATGACGTGCAGGGTGACGCCCGCGGTACGGCCTTCGGCGTCGGTCAGGAGATCCAGGACCAGGGCGTTCTCGACGGTGTGCAGGGCGGCTTCGCGGACCGCTTCGACCAGGGCGCGGGAGATCTCGGCGCCCGTCGCGTCACCGCCCGCGTGCGCGATACGGCGGCGGTGGTGGCCGCCCTCGCGGGTCAGCGCGATGTCACCGCTGTCCGTGGTGTCGAAGGTGGCGCCGGTCTCGATCAGCCGCCGTACGGCGTCGGGGCCCTCGGTGACCAGGGTCCGTACCGCGGCCTCGTCGCACAGGCCCGCCCCCGCGACCAGAGTGTCGGCCAGATGCTGCTCGGGGGTGTCGCCGTCACCGAGGGCAGCCGCGATGCCGCCCTGCGCCCAGCGGGTGGAGCCGTCGTCGAGGCGGGCCTTGGTGACGACGACGGTGGCAAGGCCCGCGGCTGCGCAGCGCAGCGCGGTGGTGAGACCGGCCACGCCGGAGCCGACCACCACGACGTCGGCATCGATGGACCAGCCGGGGGCGGGGGCGGTCAGCCGTATTCCGGTCACGTGGTGGCTCCGAAGGTCAGCGGGATGTTGTCGATGAGGCGGGTCTTGCCCACCTTCGCGGCGATGGCGAGGAGCGCGTCACCGGTGGTGCGGTCGTCGGGGATCTCGGTGAAGTCCGCCGGGTCCACGAGCGCGAGGTAGTCCAGCGCGAGCGGCGGCTGTTCGGCGGCCGCGTCGTCGAGGATCAGCTGCGCCGCGGCGCGTACCGCCGCGGGTCCGTCCACGGGACGGGCCAGCGCCACCGCCTGGGTGTCGGCGGCCGCGCGGGCCTCGCCGAGCGCGGTGAGCGCGGCGGCCCTGCCGGTGGTCGCCGCGGTGGTCTGCGCGCGGGCGTGCAGCGCCTGCTGGGCGGCGAGCCTGTCCCGTGCGGCAAACAGGGCCCGGGAGAGGGCGAGGGCGGTGTGTCGTTCCTCGGCGTCCAGGAAGCGGTTGCGGCTGGAGAGCGCGAGGCCGTCCGGTTCGCGGACCGTCTCCACTCCGACGATCTCCACGGGGAAGTTCAGATCGCGCACCATGCGGCGGATCAGCGCCAGCTGCTGGGCGTCCTTCTGCCCGTAGAACGCGACGTCGGGGCGGGTGAGGTGCAGGAACTTGGCGACGACGGTGAGCATCCCGTCGAAGTGCCCGGGACGCGAGGCCCCTTCGAGCCGCTCGCCCATGGAGCCCGCCGAGATCCGGACCTGCGGTTCGCCGCCGGGGTAGACCTCGCCGACGGACGGTGCGAAGACCGCGTCCGCCCCGGCGGCGCCGGCCACGGCGAGATCGGCTTCGAGGGTACGGGGGTAGCGCTCCAGGTCGGC
>NZ_JBEOVN010000180.1:0-14647 GCF_040295565.1 Streptomyces sp. NPDC002785
CTTCGGATGAGCCCGCCCGCCCACAATTTCGTTCGACATCATATCACCGTGAGCCCTCGGCCCGTTCCGGGCAGAGGGCTCACGGTCATATGAAGCGCAAGTCGGGCGGTGCCGGGTCGGGCCCGTCACTGGGCCGGGTGGGTCGGCTGGTGCACGAGCGCCGCGACCACTCCGCCGACCGGCGGGGCGCGCAATTGCCCCGTCCGATGCGCGATTGCGCGCGTTGGACCCGGGTGATCAGCGCGTGAACAGAGGCTCACCGGGCGCGGTCGCATCGGCCGGGAGCAGCGCCAGGTCCAGGCCACGCACCAGGCGGGCGCGCAGGACGTCGTCGGCCGCCAGCCGTTGTGCAACCCGGCGGGCCGCGTCGGCGGGGTCCGCATCGGGTGCGAGCACGAGGGCCAGGGTGCCGTCGGCCCGGCCGGGGCCGAGGTGGGCGCGGAGCACGGCGGGCTCGGCGGCGACCGCGTCCCGTACCGCCGAGGTGACGGCGGGGTCGTCCAGCGGATCGGCGCTGGTGCGGCCCTCGGCGAGGGCGAGCAGTGCGGAGCCGGTCAGCTCGAATGCGACCGGGCCGGCGAGATCGAGGACGACTGTGTCCGCCTTCTCGTGCGCGGCGGCCCGCAGCGCCTGGTGCAGGGGTACGGCGACGGGGCGGCCCTGCGGATCCCAGCGGGCCAGCGAGGCGGTCGAGGTGAAGGCGGGCAGGGCGCGGCGGTCCCCCACCTGAAGGGTGGGGACGGCCATGTCGCTGGTCTTCTCGCGACGCAGCCCGTTCTCGTCCACCTCCACTTCCCCGAGCACGGCGACGACGGGGACCAGGAGCCGAGCGCCCTTGAGGGCTTCGAGTACCGGGCCGATGGATTTGCGGTCCTCGGCCCAGGCCTCGAGTGCCGCGGTCAGGGCCGGGTCGGCCGTGCCGTCGTCGTCGGAGTAACCGGGGTCCGGAATATTCTTCAGCGCCACAGGGCGAGCGTAGTGCCTAAGGTTTCGCGCCCTCGCAACAGGTCGACCCAGCCGGTTCTCAGGTGCCGTTCCTGGCGTGCGGGCAGGTCACGGAACACATTCCACGGCTCCGCCCTGTCCGCATCCGTGACGGCCGTGATCCTGCCGGCGGGGGCGGGTGGCATCTGTCTGGCCGGCCGGTCGTCGGATCACGCTCCCCGCGCCGCGGCGTCCGTGCCGTCCGTACCGGATGAAGCAGTGCTCGGGCCGCGGTCAGCGCCGTACGGTGGCCGGCCTGTTGCCCCTGCCGCGCCACAGCACCACGGCCACTGCCAGCAGGACCGCTCCGAGGCCGCCCGCGGCGGGGGCGAGCCAGCCTGCGGGGCTGCTGTCATGGTGCTCGGGGTTGGGGCCGGGGCCGAAGTACTGCTTCCGGTAACCGGCCTCGGCGGATTCGGCACGCAGGCCGGCGGGACGGAGCGCGGCTCCGGCCTTGATCGCCGCGGCGGGGGCGACGATGCCGTACCCCCGGGCGTCGTCACGGCCGGACGGCGGGGCACTGCGGGCCGTGTCCGTGAGCAGTTGCTTGATCTGCGCGGGCGTCAGTCCCGGATGCGCGGCGCGGACCAGCGCGACCGCGCCCGAGACGAACGCGGAGGCGGCGGAGGTGCCCCACTCCACGTAGTACTGGTGGTCGGGGGCGGCGACGACGATGTCGACTCCGGGGGCGCTGACGGTGGCGTACCAGCGACGGGTGGAGAACGCGGCATGGGTGCCGTACCGGTCGACGGCGGCGACCGCGATCACGCCAGGGTAGGCGGCGGGGTACGAGATGTGGTCGCCCTTCTCGCCTCCGTTGCCCGACGAGGCGACGACCACGGCCCCCTTCTTCAACGCGTACTGGACGGCGGCGTCCTCGCCCGATTCGGGGTGCGCCGACTCGCTGTCGTCGCCGAGCGAGAGATTGATGACGTCGGCGCCGTGGTCGGCGGCCCAGCGGATGCCGTCGGCGAGAGCCGTGCCGCGGGACTCGCGGGCCTTGGCGCGGGCCGGGTCGGAGGCTTCGAGGATCACCCGGACCGGAAGGATCTTCGCCTCGGGTGCGATGCCCAGCACTCCGTCGCCGCTTCCTGCACCATGGCCGTGACCTGCGATGATCCCGGCCATCGCGGTGCCGTGCCGGGCCCAGGACCGGTCGCCGCGGCCGGCGCCGAAGCCAATCATGTCCTTGCCGGGCAGCACCTGGCCCGCCAGGTCGGGAAGGCTGCCGTCGACGCCGGTGTCGACGACGGCGACGGTGATCCCCTTGCCCTTGGTGGTCCGCCACGCCTGATCGGTGTCGAGCGCCTGAAGGCCCCACTGCTGGTCCCGGATGGCATCGGCCCTGGCCGGCGCCGCGGGCAGCAGCGCGAACGCGGTCGCGGCGCAGACCGCACCCAGGGCGCGGCGGGTGCGGCGGCTCATTCCGGCTTCTCCGTGAGGTCGGTGATGGTCCGGCGCAGGCCGCGCTCGATCCGGTCGGCGATTCCCTCGGCCTCGTGGCCGAGCCCGGCCTGGGCGGCGGCCGTGGTGGCGTTCGCGGCCATCGCCTTGTCGACGGGTTGCGGGTCGGTGACCGTACGCCCGTCGGCGAACCCGGAGACGGCGAACACGACGACGGGCACCTCGGTCAGTACATGGACGGTCCAGCTGGCGCGCTGCCGGTCACCGAACCCCGCGGCGACCGTGCCCTTGACGGGGTACGTACGGGGCATCAGGTCGGTGCGCCGGTCGAGGTGCTGGTCGGTGAAGCGGGTGCTCAGCGCTCTCATGGCCTCGGTGCCGCCCTCGGTGAAGATCACCCCGACCGTGGTGACGCTGCTGCTGGTGACGTCGGTGTAGGTGGCGCGGAGCATCCGTTCGCAGCCGACCGGGCCGAGTGTCCTGGTCAGCAGCGGGTCCAGGGCCGCCTTGCAGCCACTGTCCGGGGCGACGGCGACCCTGGTCCAGAGCCGGTCGGCGCCGCCCGGCCCCGCTCCGTCGCCGCTCAGCGTGCGCGGGAAGAGGGTGTCCACGGGGACGCTGTGCCAGGCGGAGCGGCCCACGGTATAGGCACTGTGCGCGGCGGGGTCGGCCGAGGAGTCGCTGGTGAGCCAGGCGCCGGTGGCCGCGCCGCCGATCAGTCCGAGCCCGAGCACGACACAGGCCGCGGCGGTCGCGGTCCTGACGGGGTGGCGGGTACGGATGGGGCGCAGCCGGGTGGTGGTCTCCACGGGCGTCTCGGGGAGCGGATGGCGGTACGGGTGCGGCTGCTGGTAGGGGTGCGGGCGCGGGACGTGCACCGGTCCGGGCGGTGGCGGGGCCGCTCCCGGGCGCGGGGTGAGGTCCACGGCGCCGACGGGCCGCCGCCGGGTCGCGGCGGGCGGCTGCTCGGGGAGGGGCGGGGTGGTGCCAGGCGTGGACGCGGCGGGGGTGGGAGCCGGGGGCACAGGCCGGAGCCGAGCTGTGGTCTCCACGGGCGGGACTTCGGGTGCGGGCATCGGCCGAGGCGTCGCGACCGGCTTCGGATTCGGGTCCGGCTCCTGTCGCTGAGATGCGGGCACCGGTGCCGGGGCGGCCGGTCCTGTCGGCGCCGCTGGGCCGGACATCGGCGTCGGCACCGCGGGCGCCGGTGTATTGGGGCCCGGCGCGGCGGGGACGCTCGCGGAGGTCGTGGAAGGGGCCTGCACGGAATGCGCGGGGTGCGCGGGCGCCGGTGGTGAGGTCGTGGGGCGGGGCGGAACAGGAGCACGCTGCGCCTCGGTACTCATCCGCCCCCCTGGTCCTGTTCCGTACCGCGCGCGGATCGACGTCACAGGCAGGCCCGTTGGTTGCCGCGCGCCCGTCACTCTACGGGGTGGAACGGCCCCGGTGGGAGCGGGACGCCCTGCCCCTGGACGATCTGCGCAGATCATCCCCCTACCCAGCGGTACGGTCGTCTGGCAAGCTGCGGCCATGACTGCCCGCGTCGCTGACCGGACCCGTTACAACCGGGCCACCGCCCATCTGGACGCCCCGATCGCCATCGTCGATCTGGATGCGTTCGATGCCAATGCCGACGACCTCGTCCGCCGGGCCGCAGGGAAGCCGATCCGGGTGGCGAGCAAGTCGGTGCGCTGCCGGACCCTGCTGGAGCGGGTGCTCGCACGGCCGGGGTTCGCCGGGATCATGTCGTTCACACTGGCCGAGTCGCTGTGGCTGGCGCGGGCCGGTTTCGACGACGTACTGCTGGCCTATCCGTCGGCCGACCGGGCCGCCTTCGCGGAGCTGGCCGCCGATCCGAAGCTGGCCGCCGCCGTGACGGTGATGGTGGACGATCACGCGCAACTGGAGCTGATCGACGCGGCACGGGCTGGTGGCCGCGAGGAGATCCGGGTCTGTCTGGAGCTGGATACCTCACTGCAGCTGCTCGGCGGCCGGGTCAGGATCGGCGCCCTGCGTTCACCGCTGCGCTCCCCCGCCCAACTGGCCGAACTGGCACGCTCGGTGGCGCGCAGGCCCGGCTTCCGGCTGGTGGGTCTGATGGCGTACGAGGGTCATATCGCCGGGGTCGGGGATTCGGTCGCGGGGCGGCCGCTGCGCTCCCGGGCGATCCGGCTGGTGCAGGCCGCGGGCCGCAAGGAGCTGGCCGCCCGGCGGGCCGAGGTCGTGCGGGCGGTACGGGCGGTGGCGCCGGACCTGGAGTTCGTGAACGGCGGCGGCACCGGCAGTGTGCAGCACACGGCGGCGGAGCGCGCGGTGACCGAGATCGCGGCCGGGTCGGGGCTCTACGTACCGCGGCTGTTCGACAACTACACGTCGTTCACGGCACGTCCGGCGGCGCTGTTCGCCCAGCCGGTGGTGCGCCGGCCGGGCGTGGGTGTGGTGACGGTCCTCGGTGGCGGCTATCCGGCGTCCGGGCCCGCGGGTGCGGACCGGCTTCCCGTCCCGTATCTGCCACAGGGCCTGCGCTACGACCCGCAGGAGGGGCCGGGCGAGGTGCAGACCCCGCTGCTCGGTGCCCCGGCCGACGATCTGCTGATCGGCGACAAGGTGTGGTTCCGGCACGCGAAGGCCGGTGAACTGTGCGAACGCTTCGACGAGTTGCAGCTGATCGAGGGCGACCGGGTGACGGCGACCGTGCCGACGTACCGGGGCGAGGGCCGTACGTTCCTCTGAGCCGGACGGTCCGGCTGGTGTCAGGGGGCCACGGAGCTGCCCCCTGACAAAGCCCTGTTAGGGGCAGGGCACGTTATTAGGGGCGGGGCACGTTTCGCAGGTTGGACCGGGCCATCTGAAGCATCCGGCCCACTCCGCCGTCCAGCACGATCTTGCTGGCGGAGAGCGCGAAGCCGGTCACCATCTCCGCGCTGATCTTCGGCGGGATGGAGAGCGCATTGGGGTCGGTGACGACATCGACGAGCGCCGGGCCCTTGTGCTTGAAGGCGTCCTTGAGGGCGCCTTCAAGCTGCTTGGGCTTCTCCACCCGTACACCGTACGCCCCGGCGGCCCGGGCGATCGCCGCGAAGTCCGGGTTCTTGTTGGTCGTACCGAACGACGGCAGGCCGGCGACCAGCATCTCCAGTTCGACCATGCCGAGCGAGGAGTTGTTGAACAGCACGACCTTCACCGGCAGGTCGTACTGCACCAGGGTGAGGAAGTCGCCCATGAGCATGGCGAATCCGCCGTCGCCGGAAATCGACACCACTTGCCGGTTCCGGTCGATGAACTGGGCGCCGATGGCCTGCGGCAGCGCGTTGGCCATCGAGCCGTGGCTGAACGAACCGATGACGCGGCGTTTGCCGTTGGGCGTGAGATAGCGGGCGGCCCAGACATTGCACATACCGGTGTCGACGGTGAACACGGCGTCGTCGTCTGCCAGATCGTCCAGCACAGAGGCGACATACTCCGGGTGGATCGGGATGTGCTTCTCGACCTTGCGGGTGTATGCCTTGACCACGCCCTCCAGTGCGTCGGCGTGCTTCTTCAGCATCCGGTCGAGGAACTTGCGGTCGGTCTTGGTCTTGACCCGCAGGGTCAGACATCGCAGCGTCTCGCGGACGTCGCCCCAGACCGCCAGATCCAGCTTGGAGCGGCGCCCGAGGTGCTCAGGGCGCACATCGACCTGGACGATCTTCACATCGCTGGGAAGGAAGGCGTTGTACGGGAAGTCGGTGCCGAGCAGGATGAGGAGATCGCACTCGTTGGTCGCCTCGTAGGCAGCGCCGTAGCCGAGCAGTCCACTCATGCCGACGTCGTACGGGTTGTCGTACTGGATCCATTCCTTGCCACGCAGCGCGTGCCCGACCGGGGCCTTCACCCGTTCGGCGAACGCCATCACTTCGGCGTGAGCACCCGCCGTGCCGCTGCCGCAGAACAATGTCACACGTTTTGCCTCGTCGACCATCCGGCAGAGCTTGTCGATCTCCTCGTCACCGGGCCGTACCGTCGGCCGCGAAGTGACCAGGGCGTGCTCGATCGACTTCTCCGGGGCCGGCTGCGATGCAATGTCACCCGGCATCGAGACGACGCTGACGCCGCCTCGGCCGATCGCGTGCTGAATGGCCGTCTGGAGCAGCCGCGGCATCTGCTGCGGGTTGGAGATCATCTCGTTGTAGTGACTGCACTCCTGGAAGAGCAGCTCCGGATGGGTCTCCTGGAAGTAGCCGAGACCGATCTCGCTCGAGGGAATGTGCGAGGCAAGGGCGAGAACGGGCGCCATGGAGCGGTGGGCGTCGTAGAGGCCGTTGATGAGGTGCAGATTGCCGGGGCCGCACGATCCGGCGCAGGCCGCCAGCGAGCCGGTGATCTGGGCCTCGGCTCCGGCGGCGAACGCGGCGGTCTCCTCGTGCCTGACCTGAATCCAGTCGATGGCCGAGTTGCGGCGGATGGCGTCGACGACCGGGTTGAGACTGTCGCCGACGACGCCGTACATACGCTTGACGCCCGCCCGGGCGAGGATGTCGACGAACTGCTCCGACACGTTCTGCTTGGCCATGGATGCGTACCCTTTCCGCGCTTCGGCTTCCGGACTCCACATCCATCAACCCATGACGCGGGCGGTTACGCCTCCCAGACGCCGACACTCGTACGGTCGTCGGAGTACCCCTTCACCCTGAGCTGGGTGTCCGCGAGGAAGGTCGCGAGCCCCGGCGCCCGGTGGTGGGTCCAGCGTTGGGCGAGCTCCCGGTCGAGCGCGGGCTCGCCGCGCAGCGGTTCGGCGAGGCCGCTGCTGCACAGCAGCAGGGTGTCCCCCGGCCGGGCCACCGATGCCCGGAACCGGAAAGGCTCGGCGGGCGGGCTCTCGACGTAGGGGGACGGGGATGTGGCGTTGTCCGGGTCCGTGGTGAGGTGGTCACCGACGGGGCCGCTCCTGGGGGAAGGGGATCCGAATCCGACCACGGCTTCGCCGCTGACGTCACCGGCTTCCGGAACGCCTGGTTCGAGGTCCTGCCAGACGCCGTCGCGGAGCCGGAAGAGCCCACCGGCGCCGACGCCGAAGAAGACCCTGGTGCGGCAGTCGGGGTCCGCCGACAGCAGGAGGCAGCGCAGGCCCGCCGTGTACTGCTGCGGTTCGAGTCCCAGCTCGGCGGCGCGGGCGCGCAGCTTGCCGTAGCTGCGGTCGGTGAGGCGGTGCAGGCCGGATTTGAGGTCGCCACGGCGACCTGCCCTTATGTCCTCGGAGAGCCGGACATGGCTGCGGCCGACGGCACCGCCGATCCAGTGGCAGGCCTCGGCCGCCGCCAGATGCGCCCCGTCGGTGGCGCGGGCCCCGGTGGCGACGGCGACCAGGACGAGCGCGCTCCTGCCGGTGCCGAAACGCACGGTGAGCAGCGCATCGCGGCGCGGCTCGCCCCAAAACCGCGCGGAGTCCCCGCGCACGGAGGCGGCGCGCAGGGTGTACGTGCCGTACCGGGCGCCGTCGAGGACGGTGTCGGCGACGAGACCGTCCAGCTCCTGGGGGACGGTGGCGGGCAGCGAGGTGGGCTCGGCGTCGTACGTGGGCGGCCGGTCACCCACATGGCCGATCACGGGGCGGAGAGGGGCGGGTGTGGGTGCGGGTACGCGTGCAGGCTCGGGTGCAGGTGCCTGTGCGGTGACCGTGGTGACGGGGGCTTGCGGGGCGGCGGGTCCCTCGCCGGCCGGCCCCCTGGGCAGAGGCGGCAGCGGCGCGGACACCCCATCGGCGACGGGCGGCTCGGGCGGCAGCTCAGGCCCCGATGACAAGCTCGGCCCGGACGTCAAACCCGGCCCGGACGTCAATTCCGGCCCCGACGGCCGGTCAGGGGCGGCCGGAGGGCCGTTCGGAACCAGCGGTGCGGCGAAGGTGCGCGGCTGTGACGGGCCGGCCGGGGACGCACCCGGGGCGCGTACGGTCGCGACGGGCGGCTCCCACGGAGCACGCACCCGCACCGGCTCGGGCACCGCGAACGCGGACGGCGAAGGCCCGGCCGCCTCCCCCGGTGCGTCCACCACCTGCGGTTCGGAGACCTCCCCCGGCACATCCGCCACCCGAGGCACCACCACCCCGTCAAACCCCCCGCGCCCGCCCGGACTCACCGCGCCCGACGCCGAGTCGAAGCGGTCGTCGAGGCTGTCGGCCGCGTTGCTCGCCCCGGTGTCCCGGGCGGTCTCGTCGTACAGCCTGCGCCACCAGTCGTCCTCGTGGGCGGCGGGCCTCTCCCCCTGCTGGCTCATGCCCTTATTGTCCACCGCACGGGCCGTATGAAAACGGGTCATCCGGAAAGAGTGGCCATGAATAAAGGTCCGCCGGGCGGTCCCCACCCCCCACGGGAAGGACGCCCGGCGGACCGGTCAGGACGTGATCAGCGCACGGCGTACGCGTCGTTCACGGTCTGGATGACGGAGTTGCCGTTGGCGTCCGTCAGTTCGGTCTTCAGCGTGACCGGCTTGCCGGCCGCGCCCGCGTGGTTCACGGTCGCGGTCCAGTGGCCGCCCTGCTGTGCGGTGGTGGCCGCGGTCCAGGTCTCGCCACCGTCGTACGAGTAGGAGACCTTGGCGGCGACCAGCTTGCCGGGCGTGTAGCCGGCGTGGCCGGTGACGCTCAGGCCGATCGTCCGACCGTCCTTCGCGGGGAGGGTCTTGAGCCCGTCGGTGTCCAGGTCGTAGCCCGGGAAGAGCAGCGCAATCCCCTGGGAGTACACGTTCTCGTCGCGCTTCGAGCGGAACTTCCAGGTGGTCTCGGTCTGGGTGGACCGCTTCCACACGGCGGCGGGCTGCCCAAACTTCATGGTGGTCATGGTGAGTTCGTACGCGGCGTCCTCGGCCGGGACGGTGAACACTCCGGACGGCCAGCCGGACTCGCCCAGTACCTTGCCGCCGCTGGTCAGCCGCATGTTGCCCATGTCTCCGAACGAGCCCTGGAGACCGGCGTGCTCGGTGTCGCTCCAGAAGCCCGGGGCGACGCCGATCAGGTTGTCCTGCCGTTCGCCGGCGAGCTGGACCTTGCCCGCGGCGTCGCGCGGGGCGGACGGGGCCGGGATGCCCCGGTACCAGTTCTCCGTACGCTCCGTGCTCGAGGTGTAGGTGCGGGGCTCGTCGACCATGAACTCGCCCCAGGGGAAGCTGGACGAGATGTAGCGCTTCCAGGTGGTGTCGCCCGCCGAGTAGTACTCGGTGCGCTTGCCGGGGACGGCGACGGTGTCGAAGCCGCCGGAGAACCCCCCGCCGTACGGCCGGTCGCTGATCATCGTGTCGACGTAGTCGGCTGCGACACCCATCGCCTCGTACGTGGCGGTGGACTTGCCGAGCTTGCTGTCACGGACCTTGTAGGTGCGGTCCGAGGTGACCGGGCCGGTCTCGGGGAAGACCAGGTTGTAGACGAACGGGCTGACGGCGGTGGCCTTCCAACGCAGTTGCACCGGGCCGTCGGCCAGGGCGGCCTTCAGGGCGTCCGCCTCGCTCGCCGCGATGCCGAGCGAGGGCAGCGGAGCCGCACCGTAGCCGACGGACGGCTGCCAGAGGCCCGCGGACGGCCGGTGCGCGATAATCGCCTTTGCGCCGGCGGCCTTGGCGTTCCGCGCCTGGGTGTTCATATAGCCGTCGTCGGAGATCTCGACCAGGGCGATCTTGCCCGAGACTCCGGCGGCCTTCAGCTCGTCAGGGGTGCCGGTACCCGCGTCGACGAGTGCGGCATCGCCCGTACCGTCGAGGTTGACGGAGCCGTTGCCCGCCACCGTCGGGTGCAGTTCGGCGCCGCCGACGACCGACAGCTTCTCGATCTGGGGAGCGTACGCGCGCCAGAAGCTGGCGAACTCGAAGTCGCCGTCACTTGCCTTGCCCTGCACATCGGCCAGGTAGTCCTTGACGATGCCGGTACCGGTGATGGAGCCGGAGTGCAGCCAGACGTCGTCCCAGCTACGGCCGAAGGAGAGCGTCGTGGAGCGGTTCTCGGACGCGCGGTCCTCCGTCTTCGCCTGGATCCGGTGGGCCTTGCGGGCGTCCAGGACCAGGGTGGTGTCCTTGGTGACGTTCAGCTGCGGCCTGGCGAGGTAGCCGACGGACTCGACCATCCTGCCGGTGGCGTCCTTCGCGTCCGGCGTCGTGATGAAGCTGGAGACGAAGTACGCACCGGGGCGCACCTGGTAGACCTGCTCGGTGGCGCCGTCGTTGAAGCGGCGCTCGCCGCCGGCGGTGTCGGTGCCGATGAGGTCCACCGAGGAGGATCCCGTGGCGGGCTTGCCGGCGCGGTCGACGAGCTCGACGCGCAGGGTGACGGTCTCCGGTCCGACGTACATCGAGAACGGGGTGGAGACCTTGACGCCGTCGGGCCCGGTGGCGAGCACGCGTCCGGTGACATCGCCGTACTGGGAGGCCTTCAGCTTCGCGGCCGGGTCGATCGCCAGCGGGACCTTGACCGTGGCTCCGGCCGGCACGGTAACGGTGCTCGCGTCGAGCTTGGCGACCGAGGAACGGACAGCCGAGCCGTCGTTGCCGGTGACACCCTCAACCTTCAGCGACAGCTTCACCGGCTCGGTACCGGAGTTGGTGTACGGAACGCCGACCGTGGTGCGGTCGGACTTGTCCTGCGGCCAGTTGAATGTGCCGCCCTGGACGGCGGGGGCACCGACGACGGTGGTGTCGATGGCGGCCTTCACATCGAGACGGCCACCGCCGGTCTCGCGTACGTCGCCGGGGATGTCGCTCTTCGCGGACGCCACGAGGGCCGCCTTGATCTGCTGGGCGGTCCAGTCCGGGTGACGCTGCTTCACCATGGCTGCGGCGCCCGCGACATGCGGGGTGGCCATCGATGTACCGGACATCGTCCGGTACGCGTAGACGCCGCGGCCGCCGGCCGCCGCGGCCGAGATGGCGACGCCGGGGGCGGCGATCTCGGGCTTGAGGGTGTGCGAGCCGGTCACGGGACCGCGGCTGGAGAACTGGGCCGTCGAGTCGTCACGGTCGACGGCGCCGACGGTCAGCACGCTGGGGGCGCAGCCCGGCGAGGAGACAGTGTTCAGCGTCGGGCCGGAGTTGCCGGCCGCGATGACGAACAACGTCTTCTTGTTCTGGGCGAGTTCCTCGGCGGCGACGCTCATCGGGTCGGTGCAGTCGGTCGGCGTCGGGCTGCCGAGGCTCATGGAGACGACGTCGGCCTTCTGGTCGACGGCCCACTGCATACCGGCGATGATCCAGGACTCGGCGCCGGAGCCGCTGTCGTTGAGGACCTTGCCGGCGAGCAGGTCGGCGCCGGGGGCGACGCCCTTCTTCTTTCCGTTGCTGGCCGCACCGGTGCCGCCCACGGTGGAGATGGTGTGGGTTCCGTGGCCCTGCCGGTCGTCGGTGGTGTCGGAGTCGGTGAAGTTCTCCGAGGCGGCGATCCGGCCCTTGAGGTCGGGGTGTTCGGCGTCGACACCGGTGTCGAGGACGGCGACCTTGGTGCCCTTGCCGTCGTATCCGGCGGCCCACGCGAGGTCGGCGCCGATCTGCTTGGTCGACTTGTCGAGGGTGGCCTGAACCTTGCGGTCGAGCCAGAGCTTCTTCAGGCCGGAGGCCGAGCGGGAACGGGTGTTGGTGACGTCCGACCAGAAGTCGGCGGCCTTCGCCTTGTCGGCCTTGAGCGCGACGCCGTCGATGACGTCGAGAGCCAGTCCGCGCTTGGCGCCGCGCGGGGTGGCCGGCGCCGAGCGGGCCACGTCCTTGCCGTAGACGGCGATCAACGGCAGCGACTTGGTGCTCGCGTCGTCGTAGCCCTGGCGGATCAGTCCGGTGACGTTGAAGAGTTCTTCGTCGACCGTGCCCGCGGCCAGCGCGTTGACGGCGGTGTCGGGGTAGACGTAGAGGTCCTTGCCGGACTGCCGGGTCTGTACGAGGGGGACGGTGCCGTCCTCGCGGGGCAGTGCGGTGACCGATGCGGCCCCCGAACTGTCCGTACTCACCAGAACCTTGTCGCCGGTGACCAGGGTTACGGTGACCGGTTCGGCCGCCTTGGCGGTAGCGGCCGCACTGCCGGTCAGTGGTCTCTTCGCAGTCGTATCGTCCTGCGGCGCTGCCACGGACGGTTCGATCGCAGTGACGGCCAGGACGGCGGCGGTGGCCGCTCCCAGCACCGTACGCGATATCGGGCGCATCGCTCTCCCCAAGTAAAACCGGAACACCTCTGAACAAACCGCAATATTCCGGAGGTTGTTGGTACTGCGGTGGCGCCACATTGGCAGAGCGACGGGAGATACAGGGATGATGTACAAGGCGGGTTTACGCCGTGGCCGCTTTCCGCCACGACCGGGCGCCCGAAGAGAACGACATCGTGCGGATCAATGCGTCCGGGAGGGGTCCGGGGATGCTGGGAGCCATAGGCCTCGACGAGATACAGGAGTCGGCGTACCGCGCGCTCGTGGCGGTGGGAGCCGCGGAGGTCTCCGATCTCGCGCACCGACTGGCACTTCCCGAGCCGGACACCGAACGGGCGTTGCGCCGGCTGGAACAGCATGGGCTGGCCGCCCAGCCGCCGTCCCGCACGGGCCGTTGGGTGGCGGCGCCGCCGGCGGTGGCTCTGGGTGCGCTGCTGACCCAGCAACGCCATGAGCTGGAGCAGGCGGAGATGGCGGCGGCCCTGCTCGCCGAGGAGTACCGGGCGGAGGCCACCGACTCGGCCGTGCACGATCTGGTCGAGGTGGTGACGGGCGCGAGCGCGGTGGCGCACCGTTTCCACCAGTTGCAGCTGGGCGCGACGAGCGAGGTGTGCGCCCTGGTCACCGGGAAGCCGATCGCGGTGAGCGGAATGGAGAACGAGTCCGAGGAGCAGGCCGCCACGCGCGGGGTTTCGTTCCGGGTGGTGGTCGAGCGCGAGGTGCTCGCGCTGCCGTCCGGGATCACGGAGCTGTCCGCCGCGCTGAGCCGTGACGAGCAGTGCCGGGTCGTGGACCGGGTGCCCACCAAACTCGTCATCGCCGACGCGGTCCTGGCGATGGTGCCGCTGACCGGGCGCGGCGCGGAGCCCGCGGCGCTGGTGGTTCACGGCTCCGGGCTGCTGGAGTCACTGATGGGGCTCTTCGAGGCCGTGTGGCGCGATGCCATGCCGCTCAGGCTCGGCGAGGACGGCCACCTGGAGGAGGACTCCACCGGGCCCGATGCGACGGACCTGGAGATTCTTTCACTGCTGCTGGCAGGCCTGACGGATGCGAGCGTGGCGAAGCAGCTGGAGCTGGGGCTGCGGACCGTACAGCGGCGGGTGAAGGGCCTGATGGAGCTGACCGGGGTGTCGACCCGGCTGCAGCTGGGCTGGCATGCGTACGAGCGGGGCTGGGTGTCCCGGACGCCACGGGCCTGAACGAGCCTGCCGGATACCCCGGCCCGGTGTTCCCGCCGCGCCGGTACGACTCCGAGCCGTATCGACGGCCCCCGCCCCGAGCCGCGCTGACGGGCAGGACCTGCCGGACTCCGGCAGGCTGGTCAGATGGGTGTGTGGCAGCTTGTCGCTGTCGGCCTGGTCATGCTTCTCGGCCTGGTCGGCGTGCTGGTGCCAGGGGTGCCGGGGCAGGCGATCGTCTGGGCCGCCGTGCTGTGGTGGGCGTTGACCGACATGACTCCGGCCGCCTGGGGCGTACTCATAGGTGCCACCGCACTGCTGCTGCTGAACCAGGCGCTGAAGCCGCTGCTGCCGCCGCGCCGCCCGCGTGAGTCGGGGGCGCCGCGCAAGACGCTGATGCTGGGCGGGGCCGGCGCGATCGTGGGCTTCTTCGTGGTGCCTGTGGTGGGCGGGATCGCCGGATACGTGGGGGCGATCTACGGGGCGGAGCGACTGCGGCTCGGCAGCCGCGGGGCGGGCTGGGCATCGGTCCGCTCGGTGATGCGGGCGACGGGCTGTTCCGTGCTCGTCGAGCTCTACGCATGTCTGCTGGCGACGGGGGCCTGGCTGGGCGCGGTGATCTGGGCCTGACCTGACCGCCGCCCCCTCCCCCTGACCATCTGAATGGATGCTGTCCGGACCGCACGACCTCGGCGCCCACTTCAGCGACGAGCTCATCCGCATCGGCCCGAAGAAGATCCACAGCTGGGGCCTTCACGAAGAGGTCTGGAGACTCAGGTGACGTACGGCGTACGAACGCCATGGCCGCCAGCGCTCCGACTCGGGCCTCCCGCCCGGATCCACATCCGGGTCGCCGAGCGCACGCATCCTGCTCAAGACCCTTCTGGAGGGCGGGAAGTTCCTCGACGAACCGGCCTGACGACGGGGCGGTCCGGC
>NZ_JBEOVN010000181.1:0-14539 GCF_040295565.1 Streptomyces sp. NPDC002785
GGGTACATCCCCGCCCGGCGCTCCTGTGCTGTCCGGGTCGTTCAGGAACAGGTGAACCGCGCCGCGGCCCAGTCCGGCATCTACTCGCAGGGCAGGCTGCCCTTCACGCCCTACGCTGCAACTGCCGTCATTCTGATGCGCATTGATGATTACATAGGGGCGCCTTCAACGCAGGATCGAGCACTTGCGCATCCGGACAAAACGGAACCGGCCCTGAACTTCGTGGAGAAGTCCAAGGCCGGCTCATGGGATGGCAACCAACGGGTTGTCACCGCGTGCGGCACTTACGGGCGACGCTACAGAGCGACGCCAAGCAGCGCGTCGACGGTGCGCGAGACGAGGCCGGGTGCGCCCTCGTCCGTGCCGCCCTCGGCGTTCTGACGCTCGGCCCAGCGGTCCACGGCGGCCAGCGCGGCCGGTGCGTCCAGGTCGTCGGCGAGGGCCTCGCGGACCTCCTCGACCAGGGCCTCGGCAGGCAGCCCGTCGGGCCGGGAGACGGCGGATCGCCACCGTCCGAGCCGCTCGACGGCATCGGCGAGCACCTGATCGGTCCACTCCCAGTCGGACCGGTAGTGGTGCGACAACAGCGCGAGGCGGATCGCCGCCGGGTCCACGCCGTCATGGCGCAGCTTGGAGACGAAGACCAGGTTGCCCTTGGACTTGGACATCTTCTCGCCGTCCAGAGCGACCATTCCGGCGTGCACATACGCCTGGGCGAACGGGTGCTCGCCGGTCAGCACCTGGGCGTGCGAGGCGCCCATCTCGTGGTGCGGGAAGGCGAGGTCGGACCCGCCTCCCTGGACGTCGAAGCCCATGCCGAGGTGGTCCAGGGCGATGGCGACGCACTCGATGTGCCAGCCCGGCCGGCCGGGACCGAGCGAGGCGCCGTCCCAGCTCGGCTCGCCCTCACGGGCGGCCATCCAGAGCATCGGGTCGAGCGGGTTCTTCTTGCCGGGGCGCTCCGGGTCGCCGCCGCGCTCGGCGGAGAGCAGCCGCATCGCCTCGACGTCGAGGTTCGAGACCCCGCCGAAGCGCGGGTCGGTCTCGACGGAGAAGTACACATCCCCGTCGAGTTCGTAGGCGGCGCCCGCGTCCCGGAGCCGTTCGACGAGCGGGACGATGCCCGGTATCGACTCGACGGCACCGATGTAGTGCTTCGGGGGAAGCATGCGCAGGGCAGTCATGTCCTCGCGGAACAGAGCCGTCTCGCGCTCGGCGAGCTCGGTCCAGTCCTGGCCGTCGCGCACGGCCCGCTCCAGCAGCGGGTCGTCCACGTCGGTCACGTTCTGGACATAGTGAACCTGCCGCTTGGTGTCGAGCCACACGCGCTGAACGAGGTCGAACGCGTTGTAGGTCGCCGCATGACCCATGTGGGTCGCGTCGTACGGCGTGATGCCGCAGACATAGATGCGGGCGACGGGACCGGGGTCAAGAGTGATCCGTCCGCCGGTCGCGGTGTCGTGGATCCGAAGGTCGCGGCCCTTGCCAGGCAGGGCGGGGACCTCAGAAGCGGGCCAGGCATGCATGCCACGAGCGTAACCGGATGCATGTTCCGGATACGAACCGGATGCCGGAACTTGGCCGAAGAGGGGTCTTGCGCGGCGTGGGGTCATCTGCTCCGGTACGAGCCCCGCCCGCGTACTCCGCTCCTCAATCGCCAAAGTGGCTTGATTTCGTCAGACCGGCGGCCAGGGGATCGACGGCCACTCACCGCTCGGCTCCGGGTGCCTCCCCGACGTCCTCAGCCCCTCCACGCGTCCCCGCAACGCCTCGATCTCGACCGCGGTGATCAGCTCGGCCAGCCGGGTGACGAGCGATTTCCCGGGCGCGAGCTCCGTGCCGAGCCGGTCCACGACCTCGACGGCCTCGGCCGTCAACGGCTCCCCCGCCCACCCCCAGAGCAGGGTGCGCAGCTTGTCGTCCGCGTTGAAGGTCACTCCGTGGTCGATGCCGTAGAGCCGGCCGTCGGGTGCGGGCAGCAGATGGCCGCCCTTGCGGTCACCGTTGTTGATCACGGCATCCAGGACCGCCAGCCGCCGCAGCCGCGGATCGTCCGCGTGCACCAGCAGGGCCGTCTTCCCCTCCCCGACCTCGGCGTGGGCGACGGCCTTCCAGCCATCCCCCGGCTCCTCGTCCTCGACGAGCGCCAGGAGCGGGGACCGACCGTCCACGGAGGGCTCGTCGCTCTCCGGCGCCGCTTCGATCCACAGCTGGCACATGCCCTCGCCGAACGGCCCGTCCCGCAGCACGGTGGGTGGTATGAGCCCCCACCCGGTCGCCTCGGAGATCTCGTACGCGGCCACCTCCCGCTGGGCGAGCGTGCCGTCCGGGAAGTCCCACAGGGGCTGTTCCCCGGCCACGGGCTTGTAGACGCACGTCACCTCGTCGCCCCCGTGGGCGACCGTGCAGTAGAGCACCGCGTTGGACGCCCCACGGATCTGACCGCGGACGGTGAGCAGGCCCTCGGCGAGGACGGTGACCAGCTCGGTGTCGGTCAGGCTCCGCGACGGTATCCGTTCTGGCGCGGGCATACGTGTCCTTCCGGGTCGAGCGGCAGGCTGCACAGCGGGCACGGCGGGCGCCCGGCGTTCACGACATCCAGGGCGCGCTTGGCGAAGGCGCGGGCCTGCGCGCCGCTGAGGCGGACCCGGAGCATCGGCGGACCGTTCTCCTCGTCCTGGAGCAACCGCTCCTCGGCCTCCGCGAGATCCTCGTCGGAGTCCACGTCCAGCTCGACCAGCGCCTGCGCCTCGACGATCATGCGCTGTTCCTCGCCGTCCCAGGCGAGCGCCATCGTGCCGACCCGGAACTCCTCCTCGACGGGCGCGTCGAGCGGCGCGGTGTCGGTGACATCCATCGGCGCCACGGCGGGCACCGGCGAGTTCCCGCCGGTCCGCCGCACCACTTCGTCGAGCAGTTCGTCGATGCGCTCGGCGAGCGCGGCGACCTGAGTCTTCTCCAGGGCCACGCTGGTGACGCGTCCGCCTGAGGATGCCTGCAGGAAGAACGTACGACGTCCAGGCAACCCGACCGTACCGGCCACGAAGCGGTCCGGGGGGTCGTAGAGGAACACCTGACGGGACACGTTCTGTCTCCCTTGAAAATTGACGGCAGATGAGGGGCGGCCGGGGTCCGGGGGATTCCCCCGGGAAGGGCGCCTACGGCGCGTCCACCCTACTGCGCAAAGCGATCACGGCGCCCCAGCACCGCCCCCGACCGCCGCGTCCGCATCGGCGTCCGCCGCCGGGCGCCGGCCGTGGCCCGTTCCGGCTGTGTGCTCACGGGGCGCCAGCGGGGCGAGGTCTCCCGTGTCGCCCAGCCGCAGCAGGAAGGGCCGCAGCCTGGTGTAGCGGATCGCGGTGACCGAACAGGGGTCGGCCTGGATCCGCTGGAAGAGGTCGAGATGCATGCCGAGCGCGTCAGCGACGAGGGCCTTGATGATGTCGCCGTGCGAACACATCACATAGGCGGCGTCGTCACCGTACTCGGCCTCGATCCGCGTGTTCCACTCCCGCACGGCGTCGACGGCGCGTGCCTGCATGGCGCGCATGGACTCACCGCCGGGGAACGCCGCGGCCGACGGATGCTGTTGCACGACACTCATCAGCGGTTCGTCGGTGAGTTCCGCCAGCTTGCGCCCCGACCAGTCGCCGTAGTCGCACTCGCTGATCCGCTCCTCGGTGTGCAGCACCAGTTCCGGCCGGGCTTCGAGCAGCGGCTGCAGGGTTTGCCTGCAGCGCTGCAGGGGGCTGCTGACGGCGGCGGCGAGGGGCAGTGCGGCCAGCCGTCCGGGCAGCGCCGCGGCCTGGGCGGCACCGCGCTCGTCGAGCGAGACACCCGGGGTGCGGCCCGCGAGCACCCCGGCCGTGTTGGCGGTGGAGCGTCCATGGCGTACGAGGATCAGGGTGGGCATACGGGCCAGCGTAGGCCGCTGCCGCCGATGAGGTGCGCCGGCGACCGGAGCAGGGAAGAATACGCGCCGTGATTGTGGACTGTGCGATCTACCGGGGCGGGCGTCGTACCGAAGGCCCCGCCGACCTCTCCGATGCCCTCGCAGAGGCACGGGCCACCGGGGACGCGTTTTTGTGGATCGGGCTGTACGAGCCCACGGAGCAGGAGATCGAACGCGTCAGCAGCGAGTTCGGACTCCATCCGCTGGCCGTTGAGGACGCCTTGAGCGCGCACCAACGGCCCAAGCTGGAGGTGTACGACGACTCGCTCTTCGCGGTCATCAAGCCGGTGGTGTACGAGCACCTGAGCGACACGGTCACCACCGACGAGCTGATGGCCTTCATCGGCGATTCGTTCGTCGTGACGGTACGGCACGGGAAGGGCGCCCCGCTCGCTGCGGTACGCCGCCGTCTGGAGTCCGAACCGGAGGTTCTCAAGCACGGGCCGACCGCTGTCCTGTACGCGATCAGCGACGCCGTCGTCGACCACTACATCGAGGTGGCGGGTGAACTCCAGGTCGACCTGGAGGAGTTGGAGACCGAGGTGTTCGCACCGACCGGCGCCGCGGACACCAAGAACACCGCGTCCCGCATCTACACCTTCAAGCGGCAGATCATGGAGTTCCGCCGGGCCACGGGTCCGCTGAGCGCCCCCATGTCCCGGCTGGCGAGCGCGGAGGTGCCGTACGTCCACGAACACTCGCAGCCGTTCTTCCGCGACGTGAGCGACCATCTGACGCGCGCCAACGAGTACGTGGAGGGGCTGGACCGGCTGCTCTCCGACATCCTCTCGGCACATCTGGCCCAGGTGGGTGTGCGGCAGAACGACGACATGCGAAAGATCTCGGCCTGGGCGGCGATGGCCGCCGTACCGACCATGGTGGCGGGAATCTACGGCATGAACTTCGAGCACATGCCGGAACTCCGCTGGGTGTGGGCCTATCCGGCGGTGATCGTGCTGATGGGTTCCGTGGTCTTCGGCCTGTACCGGCTGTTCAAGAGACGCGGCTGGCTCTGACGGGCGGCCGGGCGCACCGCCCGGATCAGGCGAACTCGGGCGCCTGCGTCGCGGGACCGCCCAATGCGTCACGGCGCTCGGGCGGCGCCAGGCTCACCATGCGCCGCCATCCGATGAGCCGTTCGTACGCGTAGACCCCGTGGATCCCGGCGGCCAGCGCCGCCGCCTTGGCCCGGGGCCAGTGCAGGATGCGGCCCATGTGATCGATCACGGCGAGGCTGACGTCGCGGTACACCCGGATCTCGGCAAGCGCGCACTCGCGCAGGATGTGCTGGATCGTGCGGCCGTGTCCGAAGCGGGCGAAACGTAGCAACTCCTCGTGGCAGTAAGCCAGGTGGTTGTCCTCGTCGTTCGAGATCATCTTCACGGCGTGGCCGAGGTCGGGGTGGTCGGCGAAGTATTTGCGCAGCAGCGCCATCTGCTCGGAGGCGCGCTGTTCGGTGACCCGGCTGTGGGCGAGGTAGGTGATGATGTCGCGCTCGGAGAGCGGCTCCTGGCGCCCCAACTGCTCATGGGCCAGGCCGATGCCCCGCTTCTCCAGCAGCATCGTGTAGTCGGTCTCGTGCGGAACCTCGACCGGCTGCAGCCCGCGCTTCCTCAGCAGCGCGTTGAAGATCCGGCCGTGCTTGTCCTCGTCGGCGCCGTGCCGCGCGATCTTGGGCGCCAGCGACCGTTGGCTCTCGGGTACGAGGGCCGCGATACGCCCGTTCTCCCAGCCGCCCTGGGACTCTCCGCTGGCCGCGATGGAACAGAACAGCCGGAACGACTCGTCCTCGTCGAGAATCTCCTGGAACAGGTTCCTTGCCGAGAGCATCACTGCCACCTCCGTACCGGCATCCGACCATCGCCAGTCAAATGCGACACGCCCACCCGGGCAACAGGAACGCCCCCCGGCTACGCCGGACGGGGCTGCGACCGGTTTCCGGCCCTCTCCGCCCTCCCGGCGACATCCCCGGCCCGTCCGGCGTTCGAGGACGGCACCGTCACCCCGGTGGCCCCGCCCCGAACCGCACGCCCACAGGCGTGACCGCGCGTCCCCGAACGCGTTGTTACGCGGTAACGGCCGTGGCGGGGGCCCCCGAGCCCCCACCACGGCCGTAGCGCCGTCCCCAAGGCCCTAGGCGAGCCCGGACCGCTCCAGCGCATCCGTACCGGCCCGCAGAGCTGTGATCCGCTCTTCGAGCGTGAACCCGGCCGGAGCCAGAGTCAGCGTCGTGACACCCGCCGCGGCGTACGCCTGCATCCGCTCGGCGATCCGCTCGACCGATCCGAGCAGCGTGGTCTGGTCGATCAGCTGGTGCGGCACAGCGGCAGCGGCACCGTGCTTGTCACCGGACAGGTACTTGTCCTGAATCTCGGTGGCTTCCTTCTCGTACCCCATACGCTGCGCGAGCTGGTTGTAGAAGTTCTGCTTGCGGCTGCCCATACCGCCCACGTACAGCGCGGTGTACGGACGGAACATGTCCGCGAGGCCGTTGATGTCGTCACCGACGGCGAGCGGCAGGGTCGGGCAGACGTCGAAGCCCTCCATGGTCCCGCCGGTCTTCTCGCGGCCCGCCCGCAGGTACTTCACCGCGGTGTCCTCAAGGTGCTCCGCGGACGGGAAGATCAGCAGCGCGCCGTCGGCGATCTCGCCGGTCTGCTCCAGGTTCTTCGGGCCGATCGCGGCGATGTAGAGCGGAATGTGCTCGCGCTGCGGGTGGACGGTGAGCTTGATCGGCTTGCCAGGACCGTCCGGCAGCGGAAGCGTCCAGTGCTCGCCCTCGTACGAGAGCCGCTCGCGGGACATGGCCCGACGGACGATCTCGACGTACTCCCGGGTGCGGGCCAGCGGCTTGTCGAACTTGACGCCGTACCAGCCCTCGGAGACCTGCGGTCCCGACACGCCGAGGCCGAGCCGGAACCGGCCGCCGGAGAGCGAGTCGAGGGTGGCCGCGGTCATCGCCGTCATGGCGGGCTGGCGGGCTGGGATCTGCATGATCGCGGAACCGACGTCGATCGATTCGGTCTGGGCGGCGACCCAGGAGAGCACGGTCGGCGCGTCGGAGCCGTATGCCTCGGCCGCCCAGCAGACGTCGTAGCCGAGCCGGTCGGCCTCCTGGGCGACGGCGAGGTTGTCGCCGTCCATTCCCGCGCCCCAGTAACCGAGATTGATGCCGAGCCGCATAGCCGCTCCCCTTACTGATCAGTAACGTCCCTGAGCTTCGGACTCTAGCGCGCGGCAACGGGTTCCGGCAGGGGCGACTTGATACCGGGTTGTCCACAGGCTTCCGCCGAGTGGGGCTCTGGCCAGTAATCTCAGCGCACATGGAGCAGAGGCATCTCGGCCGCACCGGCCTTCGAGTGTCCCGGATCGGGCTCGGCACCCTGACGTGGGGCCGGGACACCGACGAGCACGACGCTGCCGAACAGCTGAAAGTCTTCTGGGAGGCGGGCGGCACGCTGGTCGACACGGCTGATGTGTACGGCGGTGGGGAGGCCGAATATCTGCTCGGGCGACTCACCGAGGGCCTGGTGCCACGGTGCGATCTGGTCATCGCGACGAAGGCGGGCAGCGTGGCCGACCCGTACCGCCGGTTCAACGGATCGCGCGGTCATCTGCTGGCCGCGCTGGACGCCTCCTTGGCACGGCTCGGTACGGATTACGTGGATCTGTGGCAGATCCATGCCTTCGACCCCGTGACCCCGCTGGAGGAGACCCTTCAGGCGGTGGACCTGGCAGTGTCCACCGGCCGCGCCCGGTACGCGGGGGTGTCGAACTTCTGCGGCTGGCAACTGGCCAAGGCCGCGACCTGGCAGCTCGCCTCGCCCGGGGTGCGCACCCGGCTGGCGAGCACCCAGATGGAGTACTCCCTGTTGCAGCGGGGCGTGGAACGCGAGGTGCTGCCGGCCGCGCTCGATCTGGGCCTGGGGCTGCTGCCTTCCTCCCCGCTGGGCCGGGGGGTCCTGACCGGCAAGTACCGGACGGGCACTCCGGCGGACTCACGCGGCGCCTCGGAGCTACTGGCCCCGTTCGTCGAGCCGTATCTCGACGACCCGGCGCGCCGCATCGTGGACGCGGTGGCGACAGCGGCCGACGGCCTGGCCACGACGGCGCTCCAGGTAGCTCTCGCCTGGGTGCGGGACCGGCCGGGAGTGGTGGCCCCGATCGTCGGTGCGCGCAACGCGCAGCAGCTCACGGAGGCATTGTCAGTGGAGGCGCTTAGTCTTCCTGACGAGATCTGCCAGGCGCTCGACGATGTGTCGGCGCCCGTGCACCGCTATCCCGACCAGGACTGGAGCACGCTGTGACTGCGCTTCCCCGGGGGGAAACCCCCGGCTCCCCGGCCGCCGACGACGACAGCGTTGTCGCGGCCCCCTCCGCCGCCGTGCCCGCTCCGCCCTCAGGGGACGAGGGGCACGACGGGGGCGAGGGATCGACGACGGCCGATGACGCCGCCGACGCCGCGGAGACGGACGGCGACGGCTCCGGGACCTTCGGGACCGACGAGGCAGCCGAAGCCGGCGCCGGGTCCGACGGCATGACATACACCGATCAAGCGGCCGACGGGACCGGCGACACGACCGGCACCGACAAGGCAGCCGCGGCGGACGGCGCCGTGGACGGGGCGGCCGCCGCCCCCGCACCGCTCTCCGAGGCCGAGGCCGAGCTCGCCGCCCAGCGTGAGCTGAGGGAGCGAATCGAGAAGCGCAAGGCCGAGAAGGAAGGCCCCATCGCCGCCGGTGCGAAGCTGAGCGGCCAGGCGGCCGATCTGCTGGCGGCCGTGCGTGCTGTGGAGAGCGGTGAGCAGTCCGCCGCCGCGTTCTTCGACTCGCCCGCACCCGCCGCCCCTCGCCGGGCCGCTCACACACCCGCTCCGGTACGCCCCCGCGCGCCCGAGCAGGCCCCGGCTCCGCAGGGAGCCTCACCGGAGGCCGTCGCCGCGGCGGCCGCCGTACTGGCCGAGGGCGGGGCGCCCGGAGCCCTGGCGCGCCCGGCGGCCGAGGCCCTCGGTGCGCAGGCGGCCGACGCCCTGCGCGAGGACCCGTGGCAGTTGCTGGCCGTGCCGGGAGTCAGGCCCGAGCAGGCCGACGGTTTCGCACGGGCCATGCTGGGCGCCGAGTGCGGTCCGGACGACGAGCGGCGCACCGCGGCCCTGGTCGGCTGGCTGCTGGAGCGGGCCGCGCTCCAGGGCCATACGGCACTGGACGCGACGGCGGTACGTGCCGCGCTCGCCGAGCGCTCGGTGGCCGACCCCGAAGCGGCCGTGCAGCACGCCGTCGCCGAGGGTGTCGTCCTGGTCTTCCAGGACGGGCAGGACGACCAGGAGTCCGAAGCACCCGCGGAACCCGGCGAGGACGCCGAAGGAGGCGCGGAGGACCGGGCCCGGCAGGAACCGGTGCAGGTGCTGCTCGGTCTCGACCGGTACGCACTCGCCGAGGAGAGCCTCGCCGACGGTCTGGCCCGCCTGATCAACGCCTGTGAGAAGGACGCCGACTGGACGGAGTCGGCGTCGGCCGCGGGCTCCCCGTCGGCGGCCGAGCTGATCCGCGCGGTCGCGGCCCATGGCCTGGTGGCGCACACCGGCGGCGAGGCGGCCAGGGCCGAACCCGCCGCGCTGATCACCGCGGCCCGCGGCCTCGGACTGCGCGCCCTGGGTGCCGTGCACAGCGTCGACGGCAGGCGCCGGCTGGCCGAGGCGACCGGCGACCCGTCGACGGCCGTCACACTCGCCGGGCTGCTCTCCGGCACTGAGGGCCCGGGGCGGGACGCGGAAGGAGCGATCGCCGTCGACCTGCTCGTCGTGCTGGACGCCCCGCAGCTGGACGTCGAGACCGCCGCGATCCTCGTGGAGTCCCTGGCCGACGGCGCCCGGCTGGTACTCAGCGGCGACCCGGGCGTGCTGGGCTCGGCAGGTGCGGGGCGGGTGTTCGCCGATGTGCTGGCGGCCCGTGCCTGCCCGCAGATCGTGTCCCGTACGCCGGATCCGGGACCGATCGGCGAACTGGTCTCCGGCATCGGCATCGGTGAGCTGAACCAGGTCGCGGCGCCCGGCAAGGAGGTGGTGATCGTCCCCGTGCGCGACGCGGGCGAGGCGGTGCACCGCACCGTGCAACTGGTCGCCGACTCGGTGCCGCGCGCCATCGGCGTACCGTCGGCCGACACCCAGGTGATCACCGTCGGCCACGGCGGCTCGGCGGGCACCCGGGCGTTGAACGCGGCACTGAAGCAGCGGCTCAACCCCGGTCCGGGGCGGTTCGGCGGCTTCGACCCGGGCGACCGTGTCGTCCATGTCCCGACGCCTGGCAGGACCGTGCCCGGGGTGGTCGTCTCGGCCGACGCCGAGGGCCTGCACCTGGACTGCGCGGGCACGAAGGTCGTCGTACCGCAGGAGCGGGTGGAGTCGTCCGTACGCCACGGCTGGGCCCTCAGCGCCCACCAGGCGGCTGGGATGCGGTGGCCCGCAGTTGTCGTCGTGCTGCCGGGTGACGCCGCCCAAGGGCTGAGCCGCCCCTGGGTGTACACCGCCTTCAGCCGCGGGGAGCGGCATCTGTCCGTCGTGCACGGGGTGGATCAGGCGCTCCAGCGCGCGGTCGCCCAGTCCCCGGCCCAGGACCGCACGACGCGACTGCGCACCCTGCTGGAGGCTCCGGCCGGATGACCGGGGCGCGCCTTGTCCCCCACTGCCGGACGGGCTCGGTTCCGAGCCCGTCCGGCGGACGGATCAGGAGCTGTCCACCACCAGGCCGTCCGGCTCCACGTCCGATTCGTCCTCATCGAAGACGGCGCTGACGTCGAAGCGGCAGACCACCAGCTGCGGGTCCGCTTCGTCGAACGGTGCGCCGAGCCACTCCCCCGCCTCGGGCAGCTCCTCCGCAGCCGTGACCCAGAGCGTGGAGTCGCCCTCCTCCAGACCGAACTCCGTATGCCGGGAAGCGATCTCGTCCGGTTCGTACTCACCGAAGAGCACTCCGAGCGCGGCATGGACGCTGGAGCCGACCACCGCGGCGCTCCCACCGGCGCGGTCGTCCGGATCGAGGTCAGCGATCCGCTGGGCCTGTGCGAGCAGCCGCGGCGGCTCCACCACCGCGTAGTCGCGCCGGATCAGCACACTCAGCGCGCTCGGC
This sequence comes from Streptomyces sp. NPDC002785, assembly GCF_040295565.1. NCBI lineage: Bacteria > Bacillati > Actinomycetota > Actinomycetes > Kitasatosporales > Streptomycetaceae > Streptomyces > Streptomyces sp. NPDC002785. The sequence continues at coordinate 11,077 of NZ_JBEOVN010000181.1, forward strand.
TCCTCGGGGCCGTTGTACGGCGGCAGGGAATCCTCCGCACCCGGGATCTCGAAAGGGGTGACCTCGTCGTAGCGGTCGTAGAGCAGTTCGTCGTAGAACTCGGCGGCAGCGGCCAGTGCATTGAACGCGTCATAGACAGCGGGATCGTCGTCCCCTGTCCGGCGTTCGACCGCCTTGAGGTGATGGTCGAGCGCGGCTTTGATCGCTTCGGCGGCGGCGCGTACCTCGGCAGCGGTGGGCTGCGCAGCATCAGACATAGTGCAGACGCTATCCGTACACGGGCTCTGCCCGCACAATAGATGCGATGCCGGAATACGAATTTGTCGATGTGTACGTACCGCGCGGGGTGTCCCGGAAGGAGACGGCCCGCCTGCTGACCGACCATGCCGAGTACGGGCACTGGGAGTTGGACCGACTGACGCTGCGCCGTGACGGAAGCCGCAGGGTGCGGCTGCGCCGGCGGATCATCCGCCAGCTCCGGGCCACCTGGTGAGACGGAGCGGGCCCCGCAGTCGCGGGGCCCGCTCCTTTCGCCGTGCTTGCTTCGCCGCCTCGGTCCGCTATGCGGACATCCGGGCGCGGCGGTACAGCACCGTGCCCGCACCGGCCAGCAGCAGACCCGCGCTCGCCGGAACCAGCAGGTCGAGCCCGCCCGCTCCGGTGTGTGCGAGCTGCGCAACGTTCTGCGTCTCGTGCGCGTTCGACACGGTTGGCGGTTCGGGTGCCGGGGGTCGGTTCTCCGTGACCGGGGTGACCGGAGTGCCGACCGGTGGCGTGACGACGTCCGCACCGTTTCCGCAGTTGTTGCCGGAGGCGGAGTTGAGCAGTCCGCCGATGGTGACGCTGTTCCCGCAGGCGTTCACGGGGATGTCGATGGGCACCGCGACGTTGTTGCCCGAAAGCAGACCGGGCGAGCCGCTCGTGACCGCCTGGGCCGTTGCCCCGCTCTTGGTATCGCTCGTGACCGCCCGGTGCTTGCCCGTCCCCGCCCGGTGTGTCCGGGTCAGGTCGCCGGACGCCTGGCTGCCCGAGGCGTGCCGGCCCGAAGCAGCGCTCTGCGAACCGTTCCTACAGGTGTTTCCCGCCGCCGGGTTGAGCAGCCCCACTACGTTCACGGAGTTACCGCATACGTTGACCGGTACGTCGACCGGGATCTGGACCGAATTCCCTGAAAGCACCCCAGGGGAATTCGATGCGCCGCCGGCCGCTCCCGCGTCGGCGTGCGCATAACCGCCACCCAGCGCGAGCACGCCGCCCGCAGCTGCCATGGTGATCAGGCCTTTACGCGTGACCTGTCGCATAGGTTGATTCCTGCCTTCTACCTTCCGGAATACCCCCGGACTTGACCGTGCGGGGGCGGATCACCCAGCGACCCCGGAGTGCATGGCGTGCACTCCGGGGCCAACCGGATTCAAACCCTTACGGGTTGACGCACAACGTCAGCTGTTGACGCAGGTGTTGCCGAAGGCGGGGTTCAGCAGCCCGATCACGGAGACCGTGTTGCCACACACGTTCACCGGCACGTGCACGGGCGCCTGGATGACGTTGCCCGAGGCCACACCGGGGCTGCCGACAGCGGCGCCCTGGCCACCGGAGTCCGCGACGGCCATGCCCGCACCCGCGAGCACCAGACCACCAGTAACAGCCGCAGCAGCGACGACCTTCTTGATCATTATTCCTCCTAGTTGGCAATGCGGTCCCAGCCGCGGACCGCATCACTTGTAACGAGGAAAAAGTAATTGGGCTACGAGCTTATGGTTCCGTTCACTCGTTCCGGTCAAATGCGCACACGCTGGCGATTGTTGACGCGGAGAATCGGCGGAAAAGCGGCAGAGACTCAGCAGTTGTCGATGAACCGGTCGAGCACCCGCACACCGAACTGCAGACCGTCCACCGGTACACGCTCGTCCACACCGTGGAACATCCCTGCGAAGTCGAGCTCCGGCGGCAGCTTCAGCGGGGCGAACCCGAAGCAGCGGATACCGAGGTCGTCGAAGGACTTGGCGTCGGTACCGCCGGAAAGCATGTAAGGGACGGCACGCGCGATCGGGTCCTCCGCCTTGAGGGCGACCTGCATCGCATCCACGAGCGAACCGTCGAAACTGGTCTCCAACGCCTTGTCCCCGTGCACGTCCTCGCGCTTCACCCGCGGGCCGAGGATCCGGTCCAGATCGGCCAGGAACTCGTCCTCGAAACCGGGCAGGAAGCGGCCGTCGACATGGGCGGTGGCCTGACCGGGGATCACGTTCACCTTGTAGCCGGCGCCGAGCATGGTGGGAGCGGCCGAGTTACGGAGCGTGGCGCCGATCATCTTGGCGATGCCGCCCAGCTTGGTCAGCGTGGCCTCCATGTCCTCCGGGTCGAGCGGGGTGCCGAGCGCATCGGACAGCTCGTCGAGGAAGGACCGTACGGTCTTGGTCACCCGGACCGGCCACTCGTGCCGCCCCAGCCGTCCGACCGCCTCGCACAGCTCGGTGATCGCGTTGTCGCTGTTGGTCATCGAGCCGTGGCCGGCGGTGCCGTCCACAGTGAGCCGCATCCAGTGCATGCCCTTCTCGGCAGTCTCGACGAGGTAGAGCCGCAGCTTCTCGTTCACCGTGAAGGAGAAGCCGCCGACCTCGCCGATCGCCTCGGTGACGCCCTCGAAGAGGCCGGGGTGCTTGTCCACGAGATACCGCGCACCGTACGTACCGCCCGCCTCCTCGTCCGCGAGGAAGGCCAGCACGATGTCGCGCGGGGGCTTGCGGCCACTACGCATCCGGTCGCGGACGACCGCGAGGGTCATCGCGTCCATGTCCTTCATGTCGACCGCGCCGCGGCCCCACACACAGCCGTCCGCGACCTCGCCCGAGAACGGGTGGTGCGTCCAGTCGTGAGCATTGGCCGGAACCACATCGGTGTGGCCGTGGATCAGCAGCGCGGGCTTGGACGGGTCCTCGCCCTCGATCCGCGCCACGGTCGAGGCCCGGCCCTTGTGGGACTCGAAGATCTGCGGCTCCAGCCCGACCTCGGCGAGCTTCTCCGCGACGTACTCGGCGGCGACCCGCTCCCCCGGGCCCGAGTGGTCCCCATAGTTACTGGTGTCAATCCGGATCAGCTCACGACAGAGGTCCACGACCTCGTCCTCGCCCGAGACGCTCCGGGCCGCGTTGGTCTCGCTCACACTGCTTCCTTCCGCTGTCGCCGTGGTGCTCCCGCTCATCCTCCCGCGCCTGGCCCGCACACCCAAGGCCCCCACTCCTCGTCATGTGCCCTTCACGCTCCCCCTGGCGTGATCGAGCACCCCGAATGTTTGCTATTGTTTTCCACGTCGGAACGGGCCGGGCCCGCGAGACAGACACCTTGTCCGGGTGGCGGAATGGCAGACGCGCTAGCTTGAGGTGCTAGTGCCCTTTATCGGGCGTGGGGGTTCAAGTCCCCCCTCGGACACCAGCTAAGACCCCAGATGAACTGGGGTCTTTGC
>NZ_JBEOVN010000182.1:0-14508 GCF_040295565.1 Streptomyces sp. NPDC002785
AACGCGACCACAAGTACGAGCGGCTGAGCTGAGCTGCAGCGGAGGGCAAGGGTCGCCTGAGGTACGAAGGCGGCACCTGCCCGCAGCGGAAGCGAAGCGAACGCGACCACAAGTACGAGCGGCTGAGCTGAGCTGCAGCGGAGGGCAAGGGTCGTCTGAGGTACGAAGGCGGCATGTTTCGAGCCCCGACCGTGACCGAATCTCCCCCAGGATGTGACCTATCTCCTGGGGGAGAGCCATTCCCGCAGGTCACACCCATAACAGGGTTAAACCCCAGACCCAAAGACCTGTCCAATTCGTGACGTAATGCACTGACACCGGGTGCAGGTAGACGCCAAGCTGAGGTAGGAAGTCGGGGGAACGATTGAATCCGGGAGTATGTCAGTGAGCGTCATGTCTCTTGCCCTGTTGCTGACCATCGTCGCTGCCACGGCCGTCGGCGCTGCCGCTCTGCACGCTGTTCACGGGCTGCGCAAGCAGATCACGGCCCTTCGTACGGAGCTGACCGTGGCCCGCGCCCACAGTGCCGCCGTGCCCGCGCAGAGCCGCAACGACGTGACCCCGGCCGCCGAGATACGCGCGGCCGTGGCCGAAGCACTCGCCGAGGAGCGGGAGCGCGAGCTCGCCGAGGCCCGCGCCTTCTGGGCCACCCAGGAAGCGCGCGATGCCGCCGACGCCCCGTCCCTGCTGGGCGGCCTGACCGGGATCGGTGAGGACGCGCCGTTCTTCATGCCGCGCCAGACCGACTTCGCGGGCCTTGAGGCGATGGACCTCGACGCCACCGAGGCGCTCGAAGAGCTGACGGAGCTGGCCGAGCTGGCGGACATGACCGAGCTGCCCGAGACGGCGGAGTTCGCCGAGGACTCCCCCGAGCTGGCCGCGGCACGTCGCCGTCACCCCTCGCACCCCGACTTCGTCCCAGTGCAGACCCCGGTCGTCACCGACCACGAGCGCACCGTGAACCGCCTCGAAGAGCTCGCCGAGAGCCGTACGGAACTCGCCGATGTGCGCCCCGGCCCGCTCGGCACCCTCGACGTCTATGTCTTCGCCGACGGCACCACGCTCTGTATGACCCCCGGCCACCGCGAGACGGCCGAGCGCCTCGCCGATTCGCTGCTCGCAGGTGAGCACCCGGTACTGCTGGGCGGCTCCGGCGTCTCCGGCGCGTACGCCCTGACCTTCTCCTGCGGCAAGGAAAACGTCTACATCCTCGCCGACCGCGTCATCGCCTCGCTCTAGCCCCCGGGGCATTGGGCAGACCGGCTCTCGCCGACCGCCGCCCTTGGGCCACCGCCTGCCCGCCGCTACGCGAACGCCCGCGCAGCGGCCTCCGCCACGAATCGCACGGCCTCGTCCAGCTCAGCCGACGGGGCCGTTTCCAGTGCCACCGCCAAGTCGCGCCCCGCTACGGCAAGTTGGTCGCCGATCGCGAAGATCCCGGCGTCCGGCATGATCCGCGGCTCCCGGTCCGGCGCCTCGATGCGCTGGGCCCGCAGAGCCAATTCCCTGGCCGTGGCCAGCCCTTCGGCAGCCGCGCCGCGCTGCAGACGGCTCTGCGGGGCGGCGCGCAGCCGGTCGGCGAATCGGTCCACGGCGGTGATCAGCGGGGTCGTATCGAGCACTCCGCGACCCTACGCGCCCTCCTGGGGTGGTTGCCAAACGGGCCGATGCTCGGGCACGGCGTCGGGAAGGACCAGCAACGCGCAATACGTCGGAGGCGCCGATGCCCCACGTGAGAAAGGGGAACGGCCCGCAGGCAGTACCTGCGGGCCGTTCCGTTCCCGTTGCGGGGCTGTGCGTCAGTCGTCGCCGCTGAGGATGGAGAGCAGACGCAGCATCTCCAGGTAGATCCACACCAAGGTCATGGTGAGGCCGAAGGCCGCCAGCCAGGACTCCTCGCGCGGGGCGCCGAACGCGATGCCGTCCTCGACCTGCTTGAAGTCCAGGGCCAGGAAGCACGCACCGAGGATGATCCCGATGACACCGAAGAGGATGCCGAGACCACCGCTGCGGAAGCCCAGGCCGTCACCGCCGCCGATCACGGCGAACAGCAGGTTGACCACCATCAGGAGCATGAAGCCCATTGCGGCGGCCATCACGAAGCCGTAGAAGCGGCGGGTGACGCGGATCCAGCGCATCTTGTACGCGAGAAGCACACCGGCGAAGACACACATGGTGCCCATCACCGCCTGCATCACGACGCCCGGCCCGATGTACGTGCTGACCGCGCTGGAGATCACTCCGAGGAAGACACCCTCGAAGGCCGCGTACGCGACGATCAGCGCCGGGACCGGCTTGCGCTTGAAGGACTGGACGAGCGACAGGACGAACGCCACCAGGGCGGCGCCGATCGCGATGCCGTAGGACTTGCCGAGGTTGGCCTCGTCGACCGGCAGCAGGGCCCAGGCGAGCGCGGCGCCGAGCACCACGGTGCCGAGCGTGATCGCCGTGCGCGTGACGACATCGTCGATCGTCATCGCACCGGAACGCGCCGGTGCCTGCGGGACGCCGTACTGGGTGTCCTGCTGGGCGTACGGGTTGGTGGCGTACGGGTTGGCGGCGGTGCCCTGCGCGTACGGGTTGGCACCCGCTACCGGGGCCCCGGCCTGCGGCGCCGCATTGAAGCCCGCGTATCCGTTGTCGCGGCTGAAGCCCCGTCGCGAGAAGACCGGGTTGCTGCTCCTCATCTCACTCCTCCATGGCCACCCTGCGCGGCCTTCCCACAAGAGTAATGGGTAGGCAAAAGAATGAGAGTAGTGCCTGGGGAGGATCTTTGTGGCAGCAGGCGGCCCGAGCATCGCCCGCCCGACCGGCACCCTGGCCCTGTGGACACGCCCAGGGCCTGTCCGGGCCGGTGGCGCGCAGGTCGGCCGGGAGTTCGGCCTGGCCGGCGAGGACCTCGGACAGGATGGTCCGGGCAACCCGCGGATGTTCCGCCACTTGAGTGTCGGCCAGGGAGTAGTGCACGCCCGAGCCCTCCCGGCGCGCGACGACCGGATCGGCCCGCCGCGACACGGCCGGCCGCTGCGAGAGGTGGGCGGGCGCGTGGACGATCACGGACATCGGGCCGTCTCGCCCGCTCAGCCGCATGCGCGAAGTGGTGCCCGGAACCGGACTCGAACCGGCACGCCCCCGAGGGGCAGCGAGGTTTAAGCTCGCCGTGTCTGCATTCCACCATCCGGGCCTGGCGCGCGGCTCCGCGTTGGCACATGACCCTATCCGGGGGCTTCCTCCGATCAGCGGCCAGTGGCGCGATGTTGTCTTATTTTATTGACCGTTTGAGGGGTCGTCAGCACACGCGAGGGGGCATCGTCACATGCCTGGGCTGGGTAGCGGGCACGGCGACCGGTAATCCGAATTGACGTAAAGTCGCCGCACCCGGACGGCGCATTCGCCAGGCTCGCGCCAGTGATCGCCATGGGCACGCCACCCCGCCCCGGGCAACAGGGCCGTGCCGATGTCCTCAGGGTCGGTGTCATACCGCAGGAGGACGCAGGGGGCCCCTCGGTCCGACTCAAGACGGCCCCTGGAACGGGCACGGGGTCTGACGACCTGTGGCGATACGGCGGCGACGATAGAGGGGTTCCAAAGGCAACCGATCGCCGCCCGGACGAAGCCCTCGGCCGGAGCCCGAATCAGGAGATTCCCGTGACCACCACTTCCACCGAACACCGCGTCACCACGGTGGCTGCCCGCGCCACGGATCTGTCGAAGGTCTATGGAGAGGGCGAGACGAGGGTGACGGCCCTGGACCGGGTCTCCGTGGACTTCCCGCGGGGCGAGTTCACCGCCATCATGGGCCCGTCCGGCTCCGGCAAGTCCACGCTGATGCACTGCGTGGCCGGCCTCGACAGCTTCAGCAGCGGTTCGGTACGGATCGGTGAGACGGAGCTGGGCTCCCTCAAGGACAAGCAGCTCACCCAGCTCCGCCGGGACAAGATCGGCTTCATCTTCCAGGCGTTCAACCTGCTGCCGACCCTGACGGCGCAGGAGAACATCACGCTCCCCATGGACATCGCGGGCCGCAAGCCCGACGCCGAGTGGGTGCGCAAGGTCATCGACATGGTGGGCCTCTCCGACCGGCTGACCCACCGGCCGACCGAACTCTCCGGCGGCCAGCAGCAGCGCGTCGCCGTGGCCCGCGCCCTGGCCTCGCAGCCGGAGATCATCTTCGGTGACGAGCCGACCGGAAACCTGGACTCCCGTTCCGGCGCCGAGGTCCTCGGTTTCCTGCGCAACTCGGTGCGCGAGCTCGGGCAGACCGTGGTGATGGTGACCCACGACCCGGCGGCCGCCTCCTACGCGGACCGGGTGATCTTCCTCGCGGACGGCCGGATCGTCGACCAGATGATGCACCCCACCGCGGACGGGGTCCTCGACCGGATGAAGGCGTTCGACGCCAAGGGCCGTACCAGCTGAGCCCATCCGGCCACTTCCGCTCCCGTTTCCGGATCCCATCCCAGGACTGACAGACATGTTCCGTACCGCCCTGCGCAATGTGCTCGCGCACAAGGCCAGACTCCTGATGACCGTACTCGCCGTCGTACTCGGCGTGGCCTTCGTCTCCGGCACCCTGGTCTTCACCGACACCCTCGGCAACGCCTTCCGCAACCAGTCGGCCAAGAGCTACGAAGACGTCGCCGTCGCCGTCTCCACCCACGCCGACCAGCGCGACGACAAGACGCCCGGCATCACCGCCGCCACCCTGAAGAAGATCGAGGGCCTGGCGGGCGTGGACACCGCCACCGGCCGGGTCTCCGGCTTCGCCGGGGTCGCCGACCCCGACGGCAAGCTGATCGGCACGGGCTGGTCGAACACCGGAGGGAACTACTCCCCCGGCAAGAACGGCAAGGACTCCGCGTACACCTTCATCGACGGCAAGGGACCGGACGCGGCCGACCGGATCGCGCTCGACGAGCAGACCGCGAAGAAGGGCGAGTACCACGTCGGTGACCGGGTCCGGGTCGCCACGAACGGGCCGGTGAAGGAGTACACCCTCTCCGGTGTCTTCACCACCGAGGACGGCGCGGTCAACGCGGGCGGCAGCCTGGTCCTCTTCGACACCCCGGTCGCCCAGAAGCTGTACCTCAGGGCCGGTGAGTTCCGCGATGCCACCATCTCCGCCGCGGCCGGCGCCTCGGAAGAGAAGCTGCTCGCCGAGGTGAAGGCGCTGCTGTCCGACGACGCCGATGCCAAAACCGGCACGGCCCTCGCCGATGAGCAGGCCAAGCAGATCAAAAGCGGTCTGAGCAACCTCAACACGATGCTGCTCGCCTTCGCGGCGATCGCCCTCTTCGTCGGCGTGTTCCTGATCGCCAACACCTTCACCATGCTGGTCGCCCAGCGCACCAAGGAGCTGGCACTGATGCGCGCCGTCGGCGCCTCCCGCCGCCAGGTCAAGCGCTCCGTGCTCCTGGAGGCGGCGGTGGTCGGCGTGATCGCGTCGGTCGTCGGTTTCGTGCTCGGCCTCGGTCTCGCCGTCGGGCTGCGCTCCGCGATGAGCCTGATGGGCGGGAAGATGCCCGCCGGTCCGCTGATCATCTCGCCCACCGCGGTCGCCGCCGCGTTCGGCGTCGGCGTGCTGATCACCGTGCTGGCCGCCTGGCTGCCCGCCCGCCGGGCCGCGAAGATCGCGCCGGTCGCCGCGATGAGCAGCGTCCACGCGGTGGCGACCGTCAAGTCCCTGGTGCTGCGCAATTCGATCGGCGCGGTCCTCGCCCTGCTCGGCGGTGCGGGCATCGTGGCGGGTGCGGCGGCCGGTTCGAGCGGCCGGACACTCATCGGGGTCGGCGCGTTCGTCGCGCTGGTCGGTGTGATCGTGCTCATTCCGCTGCTGTCGCGGCCGGTAATCGCACTGGTCCGCCCGCTGCTCCAGCGTCTGTTCGGAGTCTCCGGCAAGCTGGCCGCGCAGAACGCGGTCCGTAACCCGCGGCGTACCGGAGCCACCGCCTCGGCGCTGGCCATCGGACTCACCCTGGTCACCGGCATCTCGGTGCTGGGCGTCACCCTCGGCCAGGCGATCGACCGGGCGACGACGGACAACATCAAGGCCGACTACATGATCACGATGGCGAGCGGCAACCCGCTCGACGAGTCGGCACTCGCCGCCCTGGAGAAGGCCCCCGGTGTCACCGCGCTCTCACCCCAGCAGGCCGCCCACATAAAGGTCGACGGCGACTATCACTCGGCCTCCGGAGTCACGCCGGATGTCCAGAAGGTCTTCGCCGTGAACGCGGTCTCCGGTTCGCTGGACTCGCTGGGCAAGGGCGAGATCGCCGTCGGCGAAAAGACCGCGAAGTCGAACGGCTGGAAGACCGGCGACACCCTGCCGGTGACGTACGAGGACGACAAGAAGGGCACCCTGAAGGTCGGCGCGCTCTACGAGGAGAACGACTTCCTCCAGCCGGTCCTGATGCCCAAGAACATCGTGGACGCGCACCAGAGCCGCCCGGAGATCCGCGAGGTCTGGCTGAAGACGGACGGCGGCGCGTCGAAGTCCAACGAGCAGGCCCTGGTCGACGCCCTGGGGGACAACCCGGCGATGTCCGTCATGGACCGGCAGGACATCAGGGACATGTTCGGCGGCTTCATCAACCAGGCCCTGAACATCATGTACGGACTGCTGGCGATGGCCCTGATCATCGCGGTGCTCGGGGTCGTCAACACCCTGGCGATGTCGGTCTTCGAGCGTCAGCAGGAGATCGGCATGCTGCGGGCGATCGGCCTGGACCGGCGCAGGGTCAAGCGCATGATCCGGCTGGAGGCCGTGGTCATCTCGCTCTTCGGCGCAGTGGTCGGCGTCGCGCTCGGTACGTTCCTCGGCTGGGCGATCGGGCAGACCCTGAAGTCCTCCATCCCGGACTACGCCCTGGTCATCCCGTGGGATCGGATCGGACTCTTCCTGGTGCTCGCCGCGCTGGTGGGTGTGCTGGCCGCGCTCTGGCCGGCCCGCAGCGCCGCGAAGCTGAACATGCTGACGGCCATCAAGACCGAGTAGCGGTCGGCCCCCACCGGGACACCACTGCCGAGGGCCGGTACGCGCAGACTGAAGCTGCGTGTACCGGCCCTCGGTCCGTTCCCGTGTCAGCCGGTCGCCGAGCCCGTCCAGTCGCGGGTCCGCAGCGGCATGCGGGCGGCCCCGCCCTCTGCCGGGCGCACCACGAGGACCTGGTTGACGCCGATCTTGTTGTGCTCGAAGGACAGGGCGGCGGCGGCCATGTAGAGGCGCCAGACCCTGGCCCGTCCGGGCGAGGACCTCCGGACCGCGCGGTCCCAGTTCTTCTCCAGGTTGGCGACCCAGCTGCGCAGGGTCAGTGCGTAGTGTTCGCGGATCGACTCGACGTCACGGACCTCGAAGCCGGCTTCTTCGAGGGTGGTCACGGTCCGTCCCACCGGGGCCAGTTCGCCGTCCGGGAAGACATAGGCGTCGATGAACTCGTCCACGTGGTACGCGGACTCGTCCTTCTCGGGACGGCGGGCGATCTGGTGGTTGAGCAGCCGGCCGCCGGGCTTGAGGAGTGCGTAGAGGTCGTCGGCGTATGCGCGGAAGCGGACCGAGCCGACGTGTTCCGCCATGCCGATGGACGAGATGGCGTCGTACGGACCGTCCCTGACGTCCCGGTAGTCCTGGACCCGGATCTCGATCCGGTCGGTCAGGCCCTCTTCCGCGATGCGCTTTTGGGCGTAGGCGGCCTGTTCGACGGAGAGGGTCACTCCGGTGACCCGGGCACCGTACTCGCGGGCCGCGTGGATGGCCATGGAGCCCCAGCCGCAGCCGACGTCGAGGAGGCGGTCGCCCTCCTCCAGCGCGAGCTTGCGGCAGACCAGGTCGAGCTTGTCGCGCTGGGCGTCCTCAAGATTGCCGTCGTTCTCCCAGTAGGCGCAGGAGTAGACCATGGACGGGCCGAGGACCAGTTCGTAGAAGTCATTGCCCACGTCGTAGTGGTGGCTGATGGCCTCCTTGTCACGGCGCTTGGTGTGGAGGGTGCCGGTGCGGCGGCGTACCTCCTCGGGCGGCGGTGGCGGCGGGAGCCAGGGGCCGGCGAGCTGCAACAGCCCTTTGGCGAAGGCCCGCACCTTCGGGTCGCGGACCGGGTGGACGCTGTCCTTGGCCTCGCCGCCGCGGTCCCAGATCAGCGAGGCCATCAGATCCAGGGCCTCGTACAGATCACCTTCGATGTCGAGCTCGCCCGCCACCCAGGCGCGGGCCAGGCCCAGCTCACCCGGCTTCCAGAGCAGCCGGCGCAGCGCGCGGCGGTTCCGGATGACCAGGACGGGGGCACCGGCCGGTCCGGATTCGCTGCCGTCCCAGGCCCGGATACGGACCGGCAGCTCTTCTCCCAGCAACTCCTCGGCGAGAGCGATCAGCCGCAATGCGGCGTCTGTCATGGCGCACACCTCCGTGATGGTGTTCCCAATGTGCCCAAACATGCCCGAACAAGCCTGCAACCACGCCGGACACCCGCGGCGCCACGACGAGTTACACCCCTGCCAACAGTCCACGGAGCACGCACCATCCCGCTATGACGCAACGGAACGGCAAAATACTTGTAGCGCGCATATATTCGCTGGCGCACCGTACGGGCCCCGCACGGCGGCCGGATACGCCGAAGGGGCCGCCCGCACCACGGATGGCGGACGGCCCCTTCGGGCGTTGTGCACGTACTGCGCGGGCGAGTGGACCCGCGGGGAGCTAGGAGGCCTTGGCCTTCTCGCCCTCGGTCTTGACGGCGGCCTGAGCGGGGGCCGGCTTGGCGGCCTCGTAGAACTCCTCGCGCGGCGTCTCCATGGCGCCGAGCGAGACAACCTCGCGCTTGAGGAACATCGCAAGGGTCCAGTCGGCGAAGATCCGGATCTTACGGTTCCAGGTCGGCATCGCCATGCCGTGGTAGCCACGGTGCATGTACCAGGCGAGACGTCCCTTGAGCTTGATCTTCATCTTGCCCATGACGATCATCGCGACGCCCTTGTGCAGGCCGAGACCGGCGACCGCACCCTTGTTGGCGTGGCTGTATTCCTTCTGCGGGAAGCCGCGCATCCCGGAGATGACGTTGTCGCCGAGGACCTTGGCCTGACGCAGCGCGTGCTGGGCGTTCGGCGGGCACCAGGCGTTCGGGTTGCCGGCCCTGCGGCCGATCATGTCCGGAACCTGGGCGTTGTCGCCCGCGGCCCAGATGTAGTCGGTGCCCTGCACCTGGAGCTTCTCGGAGGTGTCCACGTGACCGCGCGGGCCGAGCGGCAGGCCGAAGCGGGCCAGCGCCGGGTTCGGCTTCACGCCGGCCGTCCACACGATCGTGTTGGACTCGACCTCGAGGCCGTTCTTCAGCACGACATGACCGTCGACGCAGGAGTCCATGGAGGTCGAGAGGAAGACCTCGACGCCACGGGACTCCAGGTGCTCCCGACCCCAGGTGCCCAGCTTCGGGCCGACCTCGGGAAGGATCTTGTCGGCGGCGTCGACGAGGATGAAGCGCATGTCCTCGCGCTTCACGTTCGTGTAGTACTTCGCCGCGTCGCGGGCCATGTCCTCGACCTCGCCGATGGTCTCCGCACCGGCGAAGCCGCCACCCACGAAGACGAACGTCAACGCCCTGCGGCGGACGTCCTCATCGGTCGTCGAGTCGGCCTTGTCCAGCTGCTCGAGGACGTGGTTGCGCAGGCCGATGGCCTCCTCGATGCCCTTCATACCGATGCCCTGTTCGGCGAGGCCGGGGATCGGGAAGGTACGGGAGACGGCGCCCATCGCGATGACCAGATAGTCGAAGGGCAGCTCATAGGCCTCGCCGACGAGCGGCGCGACCGTGGCGACCTTGCGGTCCTGATCGATGGTCGTGACGCGGCCGGTGAGAACCTCGGCCTTCGGCAGTACGCGTCGCAGCGGGACGACGACATGCCGAGGCGAGATGCTGCCTGCGGCGGCTTCGGGGAGGAAGGGCTGGTAGGTCATGTACGACCGGGGGTCGACGACCGTGACGGTCGCCTCGCCGTAGCGCATCTTCTTCAGAATGCGCCGAGCTGCGTACAGGCCTACGTACCCACCGCCTACTACGAGGATCCTGGGACGCTCCGTGGTGCTCATGGCATCGAGTATCCACCCCTCTCGAAGGGCGGGCTCGTGAGCCCCTTCACAAGGTTTGACCCACCCTCTGCTACACTTCGCCGCCCGCGTGACCGAGGTCATGGCACCGGAAGGGAACCACGGTGTGGTGGTGAACGTTGTTCACCACCTGTGAGCTGGTCCTTGAGCCTCTGGGCCGGGGTGAACCACCGCTTCGATCCACACGTCGGCAACACGTCCGGAACAGTCCGGCATCGACACGGAACGACCCCGCGAGCGGCCCTGGATGCCCATACGGACCAGAACTGCCCTCCACGGGGCCGAATTCCTTGTGAAGAAGTTCACGAACTTTCTTGCGGCGTATCTCGCGAGGCACCCCCCAGGCGGCCCGCGAACGCTCAAAAGCGCAGGCCGGAGTGCGCATGAGCGCCGTTCTCGCACCCTGCGGAAGGCCCGCCGCACGCCGCCCCCGCACAAGCGGACCTACGCGATCGACCAGCCGATTCCGTCGAGGATGTCGTGCTCGCTGACGACGATCTCCTGGGCCCCTGCCCGCTTCATCACGGCGAGCAGGATCAGCGCCCCCGAGTTGATCACATCGACCCGTCCCGGATGCATCGCACCGATCACGGCACGCTCGGCGTGGGTGGAGGCGAGGAGCCGCTCGGTGATCTCCTGGACCTGGTCGAGAGAGAGCCGGGAGTGGTGGATCGCCTCGGAGTCGTACGCGTCGAGCCCCAGGGCGATCGCGGCGACCGTGGTGACCGTCCCGGCGAGGCCGACGAGGGTGGCGGCGTCGGCGAGCGGGACGCTCTGCTCGACGAGATCGAGGGCGGCGTCGATGTCGGCGCGGATCGCGGCGATCTGACCGACGGTCGGCGGATCGCTCACGACACCGTCGTGCACGAGGTGCCGCTCGGTCATCCGTACGCAGCCGATGTCCACGGAGCACGCGGCCCGCACATGTTCGTCGCCGACGACGAACTCGGTGGAGCCGCCGCCGATGTCCACGACGAGATACGGCCTCGCGAGGTGGTCGCGGCCCGCGAGCTCCTTGGTGGCGCCGGTGAAGGAGAACTCCGCCTCCTGGTCGCCGCTGATCACCTCGGGCTCGACGCCCAGGATGCCGAGCACACCGCGGACGAACTCGTCCCGGTTCTCCGCGTCGCGGGAGGCGGAGGTGGCGACGAAGCGGATCTTCTGCGCCCCGTGCTCCTTGATCACCTCGGCGTACTGGCGGCAGGCGGCGAACGTCCGCTCCAGTGCCTCGGGCGCGAGCCTGCCGGTGCGGTCGACGCCCTGGCCGAGGCGGACGATCTCCATCCGCCGGTCGAGCTCGACGAGCTCACCGGTGGACGGGTCGGCGTCGGCGACGAGCAGTCGGATGGAGTTGGTACCGCAGTCGATGGCGGCCACGCGGGTCATGGATGCTCCTAGAAATCAAGCCCCTCCGGCGATTGAGGAGCGGGGGTCCGGAGGCGGAGCCCCGGGGGAACGGTCAGCCCTCGTCCGGCGCCCCGTCGACCGGCCGGAACGCGAAGTGCCCGCCCTCCGACGCCTCGACGGTCCCGCCGTCCTTCCCCTCCGGCGCGCCGCACGGCGTCACGCACGGCCCCTTGCGCCACCACTCCGGCAGCATCGCGATCGCCTCGTCGCCGAGCGGGTTCACCCCGGGCCCCGCAGCCAGCGAGTGCCCGACCAGCACGTGCAGGCACTTCACCCGGTCCGGCATGCCCCCCGCGCTCGGGAAGCCCTCAAGGACCTCGATGGCATCGCGCCGGGCGATGTAGTCCTCATGAGCGGCCCGGTACGCGGCGGCCAGCTCGGGGTCCGTACCGAGGCGCTCGGTCATCTCCTTCATGACGCCGTTCGCCTCCAGCGTGCCGATCGCGGACGCGGCACGCGGGCACGTCAGGTAGTACGTCGTCGGGAACGGCGTACCGTCCTCCAGCCGGGGCTGCGTCTCGACCACGTCCGGGTTGCCGCACGGGCAGCGGTGCGCGATCGCGCGCAGCCCGCGCGGCGGGCGGCCCAGCTGCTGCTGGAACGCGGCGATGTCCGCCTCGGTGGGCGCGGTGGACTCGGTCTGCGGAGGGGGGGTTTCCATGCCTGCCTAGGTTCTGATCGGGCTGCTCGAACTGCGGTTCTGCAGATGGCTGAAAAGAGTCAGTCGCGGTCGGCGCTGTCGACGCCGTCCCAGAGGTTGGAGTGCCACGGCCGGCCGGACTCGTCCGTCTCGCCGTTGCGCTCCTTGACCGCGTCGGGGTCGACCACCGTGTAACTGGTCTCCCCGGGGAGAAGGTAGTGCAGGTGCTTGCGGGCAAGCTGCCTGATGTACGCATCGTCCTGGAGGCGCGCCTTCTCGTCACGCAGCTCCTCGGTGCGGGCCCGGGCCTCCTGCGCCGCACGCTCCTGGTCGGCGATCTCGTCCCGCTGCGACACGTACTGCCGCATCGGGTACGCGAGCGCGACCACCAGGGAGCAGACGACGAGCGCGAGGAAGGCCGCCCGGCCGGTGAGCCGGGAGCGGCGGGCCTGACGGCGGTTCTGCGACCGGTAGACGCGGGCGGCGGTCTGCTCGCCGAGCAGCCGCAGCCGGGTCGCGGTGGAGAACCGGTCCCGGTCCTTCGCGGCCATGTCTCCGCCTCCCCATTACGCACGTCCGTCCCCGCACACGGTACGGGACCGAGTGCGAGGACGAACGGAGGCCGGGGCCTTCGGCCCTCGAGGTCCGGTGCTCAGCCCTTGCTGTGCTGATCAGTTCGCAGAGCGCTGTGCCGATCAGTTCGCAGAGCGCTGTGCCGATCAGTTCGCAGAGCGAAACCGCGGGAACGCCGAGCGGCCCGCGTACACCGCGGCGTCGTCGAGGATCTCCTCGATGCGCAGCAGCTGGTTGTACTTGGCGACGCGGTCCGAGCGGGCCGGGGCGCCGGTCTTGATCTGACCGCAGTTCACCGCGACGGCGAGGTCGGCGATGGTGACGTCCTCGGTCTCGCCGGAGCGGTGGGACATCATGCACTTGAAGCCGTTGCGCTGGGCCAGCTCGACGGCGTCCAGGGTCTCGGTCAGCGAACCGATCTGGTTGACCTTGACGAGCAGGGCGTTGGCGGAGCCCTCCTCGATGCCGCGGGCCAGGCGCTCCGGGTTGGTGACGAACAGGTCGTCGCCGACGATCTGCACCTTGGCGCCGAGCTTCTCGGTGATGACGTTCCAGCCGGCCCAGTCGTCCTCGTACAGCGGGTCCTCGATGGAGACCAGCGGGTACGCGGAGACGAGCTCCTCGTAGTACTCGGTCATCTCGGCGGCCGAGCGGGACTTGCCCTCGAACTCGTACTTGCCGTCCTTGTAGAACTCGGACGCGGCGACGTCGAGCGCGAGCGCGATGTCCTTGCCCGGGACGTAGCCGGCTTCCTTGATGGCCTCGAGGATGAGGTCGAGGGCGGCGCGGTTCGACTCCAGGTTCGGCGCGAAGCCGCCCTCGTCGCCGAGACCGGTCGAAAGGCCCTTGTTCTTCAGGACCTTCTTCAGCGTGTGGTAGACCTCGGCGCCCCAGCGCAGGGCCTCGGAGAAGGACTCCGCGCCGATCGGGGCGATCATGAACTCCTGGATGTCCACGTTGGAGTCGGCGTGCGACCCACCGTTGAGGATGTTCATCATCGGAACGGGCAGCAGGTGCGCGTTCGGGCCGCCGAGGTAGCGGAACAGCGGCAGGTCCGAGGCCTCGGAGGCGGCGTGGGCGACGGCCAGTGAGACGCCGAGGATGGCGTTGGCACCGAGCGAACCCTTGTTCTCGGTGGCGTCCAGGTCGAACATGGCCTGGTCGATCAGCCGCTGCTCGGTCGCGTCGTAGCCGACGAGCTCCGGGCCGATCTGCTCGATCACGGCGAGGACGGCCTTCTCGACGCCCTTGCCCTGGTAACGGTTGGGGTCACCGTCGCGAAGCTCAATGGCCTCGAACGCACCGGTGGAGGCGCCGGACGGCACGGCAGCACGACCCGTGCTGCCGTCGTCGAGGCCAACCTCGACCTCGACCGTGGGGTTCCCCCGGGAGTCGAGGATTTCCCGGGCTACGACGACGTCGATGGACGGCACGAGGCATCTCCTTCTGGGATATGACACTGGTTGTGCAGGGTCACTTTGGCCTTGCGACAAGAGCCTAACCGGCCCGGCCCGCTCAGTCGGACGACCGCCCGTCCCCTGGGACGAAAAAGGACCCGAGGGCGCGTATTGCCGGACAAACGGTCAGAATTTTACTGGCCAGTAACTACAACAGTTGAAAGATCACTCGCAGTCGGCACACCCTGTGCGACAGTCGGCGCTCCCTATATACCGGCGCTGCACAGGGGTGACGCATCGCACGGGGGTGGCGCGCAGTTACAGAGGCGACGCGTCACGCAGAAACCCCGGCCCGGCGCATACGGGGGGGATTGCGCGCCGGGCCGGGGAGCTTG